>CALKXE010000058.1 GCA_938003955.1 uncultured Saprospiraceae bacterium
AAATATTCTATTCTTGTACCTAATTTGAAATTCTCACTCAATGCATATTGTAAATATCCTGCAACCCCAGCAAATGCATCTTGCGCAATTGTGGCATTAAGACCCAAGTAAAATTCTTCCGTAAGATCCACACCTGTAGTTAAGTCAACTTGGTAGAAATCTTCACTTATTATCGTATTCAAATATGCACTTCCGTTATCAAAAGAGTATCCCAATTGTAGACCTCCTGCATAGTCATTGGTAGGGTTATATTCTGTTGCATCTGTAGGATTAA
Organism: uncultured Saprospiraceae bacterium; assembly: GCA_938003955.1. Taxonomy (GTDB): domain Bacteria; phylum Bacteroidota; class Bacteroidia; order Chitinophagales; family Saprospiraceae; genus CAJXUU01. Next base: position 275 of record CALKXE010000058.1, read on the forward strand.
AAACTCCCGCCATCAAGCTAAACCCTCCTCCTAAGTCTGCATCAACTTTTAGTCCTGTATGAGAAAATGGCCCATATGAAAACATGTATGAAGTGGAATAATTAAAATTGCCAGTGGGTGATATTATTTCATACCCTAGGAATGTATTAAAATTCCCTAGCGTTATTTTCACCTTATCTGATACATCCCAGAATGCATATAGCTGGTTAATTATACTAGATGTACCTCCTGGTCTGAGAAAAGGTGATAAAAAGGTAGCATCCTCACCTCTTGGACCAAAAACAAGATCCGCAACAACTCCTGCATTTTTCTTATAATATGTTGCATTTATGTTGGCCATACCCAAAGAAAAACCAGGTAAGTTAGCAAAAGAAGTTCCCGGAGCTTGGTCAAAGTCAGCTCCTATGGACATCCTATAATATGCATCCATAGATCCTACTACTTCGAAGTTCGTAGAGTCTGTTGTTTGCGATATAGCTATTCCAATTGTCATAAATGATAATAAATTAATTAATGTTAATTTCTTAAGCATGGTAATATGATTATTTTGTTTTGAAATAATCCATGCGAAATCTCTTTTGCCAATCATAAAAAATGATTAACATTGTTAAGTTAATTCGAGGATTCCGCACAGAATCTTTGATGAAATTGCCTCCGAGATTGCCGTCTCGGAGGCTTTTGTAATTTCCAATTCTCTTAAAATTGAATTTTTTAAAACACTAAATACTAAAAACTACTAAATTTTCTTCTTTGTAATTAAATCTCGAAACCAACCGGTCTCATACTGCGGACTTTTATGAATAAGCCGTCATTTCATGTTCTCCAATATCTAATCCCTTCTCTTCTTCCTCAGATGTCACCCTTAATCCCATTGTAACCTTGATCAGATAGAAAAGTGCAAATGATAGCACAAATGTGAATACACCGCAAGCAACTATTCCAATCAGTTGATCAGACAGTGTCCCCACACCGTCATCAAGTGTTCCAAATAGCGCAACTGCTATTGTTCCCCAAACTCCACATACAAGGTGTACAGAAGTAGCACCCACTGGATCATCTAATTTCATTTTGTCAAAAAAGGTCACTGCTAACGGAATCAATATTCCAGCAATCAACCCAACAACTACAGAACCATTTATAGATATTACATCTGCCCCCGCAGTAATACCTACTAATCCCCCTAATATTCCATTCATTACCATTGATATATCGTGTGTTTTAAACATAATAAAACCAGTCAATGCAGCGCCTATTGCGCCAGCTGCAGCTGCCAATGAAGTAGTTACAAAAACTTTCGATACTCCAGCTGGATCTGCACTTAAGACTGAACCTCCATTGAATCCATACCACCCGAACCAAAGAAGAAATACTCCCAAGGCAGCTAATGGCATATTATGTCCTCGGATAGCACGCATCCCTTTTTTAGTATATTTTCCTTTCCTAGGCCCTAATACTATAATACCTGCCAATGCTGCCCAACCTCCCACAGAATGTACTAAAGTCGACCCAGCAAAATCATAAAATCCTAAAGCATCTAACCAACCAGCCCCCCACTTCCAAAATCCAACAATAGGATAAATGAGAGAGACAAACACCAATGCAAACACTAAAAACGCCTCAAGTTTGATACGTTCTGCAACTGCGCCTGATACGATTGTAGCTCCTGTTGCTGCGAACATTGCTTGGAAAATAAAATCTGTCCAGTATGTATAATTTCCATAGGAAGAGGTTAGATCTGCAATTTCAGGATTTAACATCAATTTTGGAATATTAAAATACCCGCCTACATTTTCGCCGGGATACATTAAATTGAAGCCAACAAACCAATAGGTTAAAAGCCCAATGGCGATGATCATCATATTTTTATATAAAATATTAACTACATTTTTTCTTCTTACAAAGCCCGATTCTAGAGCTGAAAACCCGAGGTGCATTATAAAAACCAATGCTGCAGCAACTAATATCCAAAGATTACTTGTTGTAAACTCTGCCTCCAAAATAGCATTAGAAAGTGATTCTACTGTCGGTACAGTTTCTGCGAAATCAAATAATAAAATTTTCATGTCTTTTAATCTTTTCCGTTTAAAGAGTTTTGATATCGAGGTTGTATTAGAGCATTTGTAATTGCGCCAATCCTCGATATCAAAAACTAGAAGTAACCTCAAATTGTAATTCTCACTTTCTAGCCTCTCTTAATCAAGCCTTATTTTAGAACCAGAGTCTCTTACCTTCTTGTTCTGAGCTAGATAATTGTAATGTTTAATTCAAATAATCTTTACTAACCTCTGCCAGTAATATTTTGTAATTGGCCTACTATTTATAAGGCATCTTCTGATGATTCTCCTGTTCTTATTCTTAGGAAATGCTCTACGTCTGTAACTATAATTTTACCATCACCAACCTTTCCAGTCTGTGCATTTTCTATGATAGTCTTTGTTACTTTTTCTACATCTGAATCCTTAACTACAATACTTAACTTTGTTCTTGGTAAGTAACCCGCATCATAGACGACACCTCTATATTTAATCTCATCACTTTTTTCCATACCATGGCCTTTCACTTCCGAGTATGAGAAAAATCTAATCCCAATCTCCTCAAGTGCTTCCACGACATCTTCGTATTTGATGGTTCTTATTATGGCTTCTACTTTTTTCATTAGCTTTGTTCTAAGAGTTATTCTTTCTAATTTATCGTAAATCTAACTCTCCCAAAACTAAAAAATACTGATTTTGGAGATACAATTCATGTCTCTAAAGCACTGTAAATAATCGTAATTAACAGACTTTCAGTTAATTATATAAAAATACATACACGTGCCTATAGCTAAGTCCGAGAGTCTATTTTTATTAATTCAGTCGCTTAGTAAGTCTGAAAAACGCTCATTTAAGCTTTATGTGGGCAGAAACCAAGACGCAAAGGATTCACTATACATACAGTTATTCGATCTTTTAGACAAGGCAAACCAAGCTGATGATCATCTGCTCAAAAAGAAATTGGGAGGACCAAGTAATGCTGCATATTCAAATCTTAAAAAGCACCTTTTCGAGCAATTGATGATTGTACTTAGACTACTGAGTAAAGAGAAAAAAGAGAATTTTAAAATTAGAGAATACATTGATTTTACATATATCTTGTATGGAAAAGGACTTCATTGGCAAGCACTTGAGGTATTAGAAAAAGCTAAAAAACTCTCTAAAAAACACTTCAATGATTTCTCCCTACTTACGATCATAGAATTAGAAAAGCTTATTCAATCAAGGCATATTACACGGACAAAAGGCGACTCGATAGACGAACTCATAGATCAATCGGAACATCTAAGTAGGCGTGTAATCGATAGAATCACACTCAGTAATATAAGACTCAAACTACACAAGAAATATGTAGAGCAGGGGCACATAGGATCTAAAGAAAAAGCAATAGAACTGACCAAGACTTTCTCAGAAAGTATGGAGAACATCAATAAATCAAACCTAGAGGGAATCGAAGAAATCTATTATTATCAATCTTATGTATGGTTTCATTATATCTTAGATCAATTTGAGGAATGTCTGAAATGGTCTGTAAAATGGGTCAATGCTTTCAAACAATCCGACGAGCTTCAACGAAGGGATGTTGACCTATATATGAGAGGATATCACTACATCCTAACTTCTGCTTATAATGTAAAAAATATATCCATCTACGAGCACTACTTAACCGAACTTGAAGAATATAGACATTCAAATTATAGTAAACTCAATCATAATTCACAAATAGTATCATTTCAATACGTGCACAATGGTAGAATGAATCTCCATTTCCTAAATGGTACATTCGAAGAAGGATTAAAAAACATACCAAGTACTCTCAAACGAATTAAGCGATATTCAGTAAAGCTAGATTACCACAAGGTGATGGTTATTTACTACAAAATTGCATGGATGTATATTGGTGCTGGAGAACCTAAAAAAGCATTGAGTTACCTTGATTACATCATCGATCTTACTGATAAGTCTTTAAGAGAAGATATACAATGCTACGCAAGAATTATGAAATTGATGGCACTATATGATATGCAGGAATACAATATGATTGTAAAATATGGTACTGACTTTCAAAAATTCTATCATAAGTTAAAAAATCCCAACCGAGTCCAATTTACAGTTTTACAATTATTAGCAAGACTCGCTAAAGCACCCATTCTTTCTCAAAAAGATATTTTAAGAGAAAACTTTGAAAACATCAAAAATCTTAAAGAAAATAACTTCGAGAAGAGAGCTTTTATCTATTTGGATATATTGCCTTGGATATCAAGTAAAGTAGAAAGGAGAAGTATTGGTGAATGTATTAAATTATAAATATCAAATACTTAAATTCTTCGATGCTTGCGTCGGGGTAGTCAAAATTTAGGATCCTTGTTACTCTTCCAGTCTTTCCTTTCATCTTTTCCCAAAATTTCAAATGACATTCCTTTTGTTTTAAGATATTCCTCATATACCTCAAACAACCGGTCCCTGTCATCTGGATTCTCCCTTAAAGGATCTGCCACCCATTTTATATCAGGCTTACAAAGTAAATAATGTTTCTTATCTGAATTATTATTAGGAAGAGAAATTGGCTTCATGAATACCTCCAATGCCCATATATCAATAGTAATAATATCTGTATCACAGACGATAAGAGGATAGAGATCATGCGCTTGTTTTTCTTGGATATTTTGACAACGACCTATGATTTCTAGATCTGAGAATTCATATTTCTTATCTTGCTTTTGCTCAAGGTATGTACGCGCAAATTCTGGTACTACAGGTATTCCATATTCCGCCTTTAGTCGATTGACAAGCGTCGTCTTACCACTAGATTCTGGACCAGTCACAACTATGATCTGCTTTCCCTCTGGAATATTAGTTTTCATATGTTCAAAATTCTATTTGGTCAAAAATCAACGATTTATGTTTAATTATCTACATGAGTGTCCGAACAAGTACACCAGATCTTTAAAAATAAAAATTTAAGGCCTCAAAAATTTAACCAACGACTTTAATTACTTCCTTTCGTCTCTAAAGCTCCGTCAACTGCGTTTCATTCGGAAGGTAAGTGAGCTCTGCGCAGTTCTCTTTTAGGAATATCTTCCGAGCTACCCTTTGGATGTCTGCACTGGTTACTTTCTGATATGCTGCAGCTTCCTTGTTGATGAGGTCTGCATCACCCAGAAGTTCGAAATATGCAAGACTCATAGACTTATGAAGGATGTTCACCTCTGAATATTCTAGGCTACTTTCTATTTTGTTTTGTAGCTTGTTTAGCTCGCGACTGTCTATCGGCTCATTGACTAGTAATTCTAATTCATTCCATATCGCTGCTTTTGCAGACTCTAGATCAACATCTTTATTTGGTCTGCCTTCTATAATAAACATGCCTGGGTCGAAAGTCCCAGATATATACGCATCTATCTGACTAAATATAGGATTTACTTTATGTAACCTTTGGTACAGTCTTGATGATCTTCCGTTGCTCAGCACATCAGATAATAGATCATATGCATAGTAATCTTCGTGATCCCTAGCTACCATGTGAAATGACATATAAATCGCTGGAATAGGCGCATTTCCCGTGACCGTCTCACTTCGAAATTTTGTTTGTTCTGGTTCTTGTTTTAGATTTCTTTCATACTTATTTCCAGATGAGATATCACCGAACCATTTTTCTACAGAAGTCTTCACTTGATCGGCTTTCACATTTCCTGATATTACTAATATCGCATTCTGGGTCGTATAATGTTTATTAAAGAAGTTCTTTACATCTGTGAGCACAGCATCTTCTATATGCGACATTTCTTTGCCGATCGTAGGCCAACTGTAACTATGTTCTTTATATGCTAGGCTAGATAGATGGTGCCATACATCACCATACGGTTCCGTAAGGCATGTTTCTTTGAATTCCTCAATAACTACCTTCTTCTGTACATCTAGTGCGTTCTGAGAGAAGATAAGTTGCTTCATCCTATCAGATTCAAGCCATAGTGCAGTCTCCAAGTTTTCTGCCGGAAGTACATTATAGAAGTTCGTCATATCCGTATTGGTGAATGCATTATTCTCTCCCCCAGCATTCTGAATCGGACCGTCAAAGTCAGGCGCATTTACTGAACCACCGAACATCAAATGTTCAAACAAATGAGCAAAACCCGTCATCTCAGAATCTTCATCTCTAGATCCTACATCATATACCAAATTAACAGCTACCATAGGAGAACTGTCGTCTTCATGTACGATTACCCTCAGGCCATTAATCAATGTATATTTATCGAATTTTATCATACGTCCTTCTGTTATTCTTCTTGCTTTCTATTATTAGAGCCAAAGTCTTTAATAAGTTCTTTTACAGGATATTTATTAAAATGTGGGTTCCAATCGCCGTAAATTGTTTCTTCATATATATTAGACCGTAAGATACTTAAGAATACATTCCTACTGATATATCTTCCTCCCATACTTTTAAGATGAGAATTGGGCATTTGGCAATCTATGATTTCATATCCATTCTTTCTTAAAACTGATGCCAAACTAATCAATGCAAACTTTGATGAGTTACTGACTAGGCTAAACATTGATTCTCCAAAAAACATTTTTCCCAGCGAAACTCCATATAAACCGCCTACAAGTCTATCATTTTCCCATACCTCCACACTATGAGCAACTCCCATTTTGTGCAGCTCTGTATAAGCTTCTTTAATATTCTCTGAGATCCAAGTTCCTGGTTGATTATGTCGCTTTATCTTTTCGCAAGCATTTATTACACCGTCGAAATCTTTATCAAATGTAAGATTGAATTTCTCTTGATTAAAATAAGGGCGCATACTCTTAGTGATCCGCACATCCTCTGTGAATAAAACAAATCTAGGATTGGGGTGCCACCAAAGAATAGGCTCATCAGGATTGAACCATGGGAAGTATCCGTATTGATAAGCAAGTAATAATCTGTCAATACCCAAGTCGCCACCCATAGCAACTATCCCTTCCTCATTGGCAAGATCAGGATGAGGAAATGTGATTTCTTTTGGATTTAGTATTATCATTAATGAATTAAAAATCATTATTTCTTTAGAAGTGATACATTGATAAAGTATGCTTTTATACTTAGCTTATTTTATTTTCAACAAGGCAAAACGCAGACAATGCAGAGCATTGACGAGGCTTATTAACGCTGATGAAAGATAAAAACAAGTAGAAAACTTTCCCTTTTTATTTTATCATTCCTTAATAGAAAAAAGGCAATAGCATTTTCAGCCATTGCCTATATTTTTAGAATGTTTGTCGTTTGACAATCATTGTTTGATATCGTTATAAAATCGAATTACCTATTGACTATTTATCAACAAAAGATTCGATAACTGCAGAAAGTCCTCTATCAACAAGAGCATCTTTAAGTGGTTTTAATTCACTCATCGGGCCTGTCTTTACAGTCGCTTTCCCTTTGTAATGAACAAAAAGAGACAATTGTTCTGATTGTTCAAATGAATGAGAACAAACTTCCATGAAACTTTGGATTACCCAGTCGAAAGTATTGAAATCGTCATTGTAAACTATCAGTACCGACTTTTGTCCAGTACCTGTATCCTCGAGGAGCATAATGTCTTCGAGTTCTTGCACGTCTATGTTTAAAATATCTGTTGTCATGTACTATATTGAGTGGCCTTTATAAATTAACTTTGGTTTTCTAAAGCTTCTTTAATGGCTGCGAAGTTAGGCAGATCACCTGCATTTTCCAAAACTTCGGCATATCTAATTATACCTTTTTCGTCTATCACAAAAGCACTCCTCTTAGATACGCCCTTCATATCCAACACAAAGTCCTCATATAGAGCACCATATGATCTAGATACGATTTTGTTAAAATCCGACAAAAGAGGAAAATTTAACTTTTGTTCTTCCTTAAATTTGGCTAAAGCAAACGGAGAATCAACAGAAACAGCTAAAACATTGGCATTCATATTATTATAAGTACTAATATCATCTCTCATTGTGCACAATTCTGTCGTACAAACTCCTGTAAATGCCAGTGGAAAAAACAATAAAACTACGTTCTTTCCCTCATAGTCACTCAAACTCACTTCTGTAGTGTCTGATGCACGCACAGTAAAGTTCGGCGCTTTATCTCCTTTTTTGATTATCATATTTATTCTGTTTTAAGTTCTGATCTATATTATTTCTCCTCTATCGAAGATATACCTATAAACCTCAGAATCAAATTTAGGTTTCATTCCTGCAAATGAAAATTAAATCGACATCAATTTTTAAATAATTATAACGAATGAGAAAAGCTTTAGGTATATTCTTGCTGTTCAATACCATTTAAGCTCGAAATCGTTTGTTATAATTTTGCTTTTCATTGTTATCAATCACAGGTCGTAAGATTAACGAACTACAGTGACATCTCCCATGATATAATAGTCTTTCCTATCAAGTGGACAAATCAACTGTACTTTATAAACGTATACACCAGGTATAACATAATGTCCATTAAATTTTCCATCCCATGATTGGTCAATTTCATCTGTACGAAAAATAAAATTCCCATAACGATCGAATACACTGAGTGATATAAATTCTTCTATATTTTTAGTTTGCACTCTCCATTCATCATTAAAGCCATCATTATTTGGAGAAAAAATGTTTGGTATATGAAATACTGAAGTGCTACATTCATTATTAAATCGCACATTAATTTCTTGATCTATTTCACAACCTGTTTCATCATCAGTAACAAGTACATTGTAATCCACCGATTCAGTAATTCCCTTTATTGTTGGATCAGGACAATCAGAGCAATTCAGCCCAGTTGCAGGAAACCAATCAAATAAGTAATTCTTTTCTATATCATATTCCGGAAGAATTATTATTTCGTCATTTAAAGACAAAGTGTAAACTTCCTTTTCAATATTATAGTCAACACTAGGATGGACGAATACAGAAGCTATAGCCGTATCTGGAGTACAAGTCCGGTACGAAGCGATAACTGAATACATGGATGTTAATTCTGGACTCACTTCTAATTCATCCGATGTATTATCTTCTAATTCAGCCTGCCATACCCATCTATCCGCTCTTCCACTGACTGAAACGACTGCAGTCTCTCCTACACATATTGTATCCCCTAATACTTCTATATCTGCTTTTTCATGAACAGTGACTAGTACGCTATCCATCTGCGAACATTCGTAATAAGTCATATTCAAATAAAAGTACTCAGTCTGACCTGGTGCGACGAGTATCGAATCTTGATCATCTATTGCCAATGGGACATTAGCTGTCCATAATGAGCTTCCAAGACCTGTAGAAGTCAACAATACAGATTCACCTTTGCATATTTCTTGCGCTTCGCCAGCTTCTGTATTATTAGAAGGTACAACAACAACCGAGATCGAGTCTTCGTAATAGCAACCAATATCAGATTGTACAGTCACATTATAGACGGTAGTCTCCGCTGGGCTTATTGTGTTTTCACTACAAGTGATACAATCTATATCAGAATTAACGTCCCACTGCGGGTTGTTACCCGCTGATACACCAATCGTCGTTTCTTCTCCGAAACAAATACCTGTCTCTACAGGTAAGAAATCCTCTATCGATACCTCTACATCTACGGAAACACTATCATCTCTAAAACATCCAAACTCATCAAAAACTGTCACATAATATGTTGTCATCTCATTTGGACTAACAATCACAGTTTCACAATCTATATAACAGTCTTGACCTAAGATCGAAGTATCCCATTGATAGTTATACTCAGGATTGAAATTTATTACCGCTATCTCTGTTTCACTTCCAAGACAAATAATATCGTCTGTTTGAAGTGCTAGATCTGGACCAGGCGTTGGTATTACTACTACTTCTATAGTATCTCTAGATTCGCAACCATTGGGGTGAACACCTACTAAAATATACGATGTAGTAACCATAGGAATAGCAATTGGTGTCAGACAATCTGTACAACTAAGTGATGGATCTTCTTCCCAATAAAAACTTCCATTTGGCTGCAGGTTCTCTATACTCCCAGATATCTGTACTTGATCTCCCAAACATATCAATTTATCATCCTCTACTGTAGCTACTGTACTAGGTAGTACATCAAAACTGGCTGTATATGACGCTTCGCATCCTTTATCAGTGATTCCTGTCAATATTACCGTATGACTTTCCAAGCCTATATATTGATGTATTGGGTTTCTCTCGTTAGATGTAGTTCCATCCCCAAAGTCCCACAACCAAGATTCAAATTCTCCATAACCGACCGTAGAATTATTTACGAATACAACTTTTACATCCTCGCACAACTCCTCTGTTTCGATTTTAAATATGACATCAGGTATGTCTGCAACTTCCATAAAATCCGGTATTGTGAGCGTGTCTATACAGTTACCATATTCTGCAATAAGACTCACATCATATTGTCCGCTTTGAAGTATATCAAAAGAAGGATTCTTATCTGTTGATTGAAAGTTATCTACCCCTGTAACTAGCCATAGATAAGCCACATCTTCAGTACTTCCTTCGCTAAAATTCTCCAAAGAAATAGCAAGAGGCGGTCCACATATTGGATCTCCTTCCATTGTAAAATCTAATGTTATCAAATCCAAATCTATTGGATCTCCAGCAAAACTTCTAGAACATCCAATAGTGTCTGTAATAATCAACTTAGGCGTATATCTTCCTGGCTGTGTATATTCAAAAGATATTGTGTTTGAATTTACTAATCCAGACACGCTATCCAAAATTCCATTTCCTAGATCCCAAACGTAATTATAGAATCCATCAGATTCAGCGTTGAGGGTAACACTTACAGGCAGGCAAGTTTCTTCTACAACTGCTTCGAAGTCGCCCTGTGGACCTTCTACCTTTACGTATTCAGGTATAAATAATGTATCTGAACATGCTGGTGTTGATGTTGCTATCAAGCTAACATCATATCTTCCTGGAGAAGTATAAACATGACTCGGCGCAAATGAGCTAGATTTTCCACTACTATCTCCAAAGTCCCAAGTGTATGTAAATGCATTTGAAGATTGATTTTCGAAATTTGTTAACATTGGTGCACAAGCGGCAGCTATAGGATCACCAATATATTGAGCCACAGGATCCGATATGTTTATTATATCTTCCTTACAGATAATCTTTTCACATCCTCGAACATCCATCATGGTTAAGCATACTGTGTATAATCCTTCAGTAGTAAATATGTGACTTGGATTTGCAACATCTGAAGTTGTCCCATCACCAAAATCCCAAGAATAAGTCACAGTATTACCATTTGAACCCATAGAAATAAAATGGATGGGTGCCCAAGTACAACTGAGCGTGTCAAATGTAAAATCAGGTGTGACCCTTACAGCTGTAATAGCTTTTGTAATACTATCCATACAGCCCCAATCATCTTCAACATGAAACTGTAGATCATAGACTCCTACAGTATCCATATACAGTGAGGTATTCTGATCTGTCGATGAAAATTCTAAACTATCCACTTTCCAATTCCAATTAGTGATATTAGATAAAGTTGAAATACTTTGATCCAATAACAGTGCATCATCAGGAACACAAATCACTTCTGGATAGTCAATGATCGCTTCCAGTTTGTTCACAAATATGTTGTCATTAAGTTGAAAGGAATCTATACAATCATGTATATCCGTTATTATTAAAAGTGGTCCACTAAGAACACCTCCTTCCGTGAAAGTTACTGTTGGTTCTTCATTAAAGATAGAATCAATATTCGCAATATCAGATACAAATTCGTATGAAAAAGCATCTTGTGAGAAGTTACCAATCTCTAGTGAAAATGGCGCGCATCCTCTCAATGTATCAACTGCATATGATGCTATTGGATCTACTATCCTGATCGTATCATCTTCCACATTGTCACAGCCAGAAGTAAAGTTTTCTGTATACAAACTTATAGGGTACTCTCCCCTATCGGAAAACGTATAGTTTCCAAATATGGAGTCAGTAAACACTGATGTTTCCGTTTCTGATAAATGTAAAGTCCATAATAAAGAATCAGCACCAACACTCTTGTTTTCGATAGTCACAGTATAGGGATCTTCGCAATTATACACAATATCATACTTTGCTGAAGGCTCAAAAATCGTAATATAATCTTCGAATGTCAATGAATTGAAGCAGCCGTTATGGCCAACTATCAAAGTAACATCAAATGATCCCGGATCCTCGAATGCATAAACTGGATTTTGCAAATTAGAATAACTATCTTCTCCAAAAATCCATTCCCAATTATCCGCATTATCTGACGATAAATCAGTAAAATACTTTTCTATATCAACACAACCTGTTAATGGAGATGCTATAAAATTTACAACTGGTTCATTACCCACCTGAATATAATCTTCAATGATTACGGTATCAATACATCCATTAATGTTTTCTGCAATCAGTTGAATATCGTATTTCCCAGTATCTGGAATTGTAAATGTCGGAGACATTGAAGTACTCACGTATTCTCCATTCCCAATAGACCACTGGTAAGAGCTTATAGCCACATTAGACAGTATATTATCCATTAAGGTAAATGTCAATGGTGCACATCCTCCAATTTCTTGAGCAGGCATATTTACTTCAAATGGAGCAATTTCTATTGGTATAGAATCAACAACTACACTACACCCAGAATCGGACACAAATGTTAGTACTGCCAAATATGAACCAAAACTATTGATTGTGATAGACACATCATTTGAATCAAATTCTGTCGTTGTCCCATTATTAATAAACTGCCAACTAATAATTCCTGCCGAAGGAGATTCCGCGTGTAGAATTACATCCGTCGGCAAAGTACAAGTAAATTGATTGGTTATATCGTAAGTTATAGTTGGCTTTTCTAAAACAGTAACACATGAAATTGTTAATGTGTCTTCACAACCACCTACTGATCTGATAAGCGATACATCAAAGCATCCTGGTGTATTATAAATATGTGATGGATTTGGATCAGAAGATGTTGATCCATCTCCGAAGTTCCACATTACATCATCAGCAGTATTAAGTGATATGTCAGTAAACTGTACCGGACTAGATTGGCAGATTATTGATGGACTAAACTCGAAGGCTGCAGAAGAATTTGTATCTACAAACGCATCTAGGATTAAAGTGTCCCTACAATCACCCGACTCCATAAAAACAGAAATATCATAAACACCAACGTCACTATAAGTAATCGTAGGTGGTTGGATTCCTTGATATGTTGCTCCATTTCCAAAATCCCAACTGTAGCTAATCAGTGAATCCGCATTTACATTAGTAAAGTTTATTTCCCATGGAAGGTCACATGAAGGCAATAGTTCTATTTCTATATCGGGAGTTGTGAGTGAAGACGCAATTACTGCATTAGGTTGACTTATCGTTGTGGTACACCCTTTTTCATCTACTACAGTAAGACTCGCACTGTATGATCCTCCTATCTCATAAGATGAACTAAAATCAGCTGGTGACATTTGTGCCAAAACCCCTGCTGAACCACCAACATCCCATAACCATGAAACGATATTACCATTTTCGGAAGAAGAGTTATCAGAAAAATTGACAACTACTGGCACACAACCTTCTGTATTATCAATCGAAAAATCTGCTAACGGATCTGAAAAGACAGTAATATAATCTTCTTTACATTCAGTATCTGAATTATTATTCACATCTGTAACCGTAAGGCATATAGTGAATGTTCCTGGTTCAGTAAATAGTGCTCCAGGATTTTGTTCTGAAGAGGTATTGCCATTAAGCTCCCAAGACCATCCTATTATACTAGAAGCACTTGTGCTCTGATCAAAAAATGTAGTCTGTAATGAATTGCAAGCTGTTAAATTTGCCGACGAAAAGTCAGCGTTAATTTGACAAAATCCTATATTAGTCAATAATAACAAAACTAATAAAGATAGACCTCTTCCAGGCCAGTAAGTGAGTCTCAAAAGGTGTTTCAAAATTCTAATTTTACTTATTCAGTGCAAAAGTACATCAAAGCCCAAAGCTAAAACTCAAGGAGTTCACTTCTGTCAGGTACTTTACCTAATCTTATTTGAAGGAAAACCCTTAAGAAAGGTCTTTTGCAACAAAATAATCGAAAATCAACTTGATAAAAACACCAAGCTAAAAACAGTTGAATCACTAATAAATCAAGCTTCTTTAATAATCAAATGGAAGTTTTCTCTAAATAGCTTTACCGCAATGGCTAGTAGGATAATCCCGAATAGTTTCCTGAGTACATCTGCGCCCCCGGGACCAATCTTATTCCTGATCCAGCCTGATGATTTCAGTACTACATAAACAAGAACTATATTAATCAGAATACCGACCTGAATATCAAAGTTACTGTACTTAGATTGCAGAGAAATGATAGTAGTCATTGTCCCCGCACCTGCGATCAAAGGGAATGCAATGGGAACTAATGTACCCGATTTTGATTTTGGATCTTCTCTAAATATGGTTATTCCGAGTATCATTTCTAAACCTAAAAAGAACAAAATAATAGCTCCTGCAACGGCAAATGATTCAACATCTACACCAAAAAGTCCTAATATAGAATTACCCATATATAGGAATATAGACATTATTAGAAATGCAGCTAAACTAGCTTTTAGTGCTTCAATTTTTGTCCCTTTATTCTTCAGGTCAATGATAATAGGAATATTTCCAATAATATCTATTACCGAGAATAATATAAGTGTTACGGAAATGATGGATTTAATGTCCATGTTAAAATAAGTTTGCAAATGATATAATAGTACAAAGGTATATATTCATTATACCCAACAGGCATATATTCCATTAAAAAGACAATTTATCTTTTTACAATTCTTCGAATAATTTTGTCTAATAATTTAGATCGAATTCCTTGTCTAATTGAGCACTTTAGCAATCCGTTCTAAGCCTTCCAATACTCTGCTTGTAGGGCATGCTAAGTTCAAGCGTATATAACCATCAGAATTATCAACAAACATTTTTCCTCCTTCTAATAGTATACCGGCTTTTTGAGCAAAGAATAAGGTCAAATCATCAATATTAGTTTCTTCAAAATATGCCCCAATATCTATCCATGCTAGATAAGTAGATTCAGATATTCTAAACTCCGCCTTGGGAAGCCTTGTTTTAATAAAATCATCAACCACCTTAAAATTAGAATCTAAATAATCAGTAAGTGCATCTAACCAAGGTCCTCCTTCAGTATATGCCGCTTGATAAGCTGCCAAACTCAATGGATTTTCAATTGGCAAATGATCTACCAACCATTGATTCCTCAATTCTTCGTTCGGTATTATCATATTTGCCATTAGCATCCCTGCAAGATTGAAAGTCTTACTCGCAGAAATACAGGTTATAATCTGATCAGACTCCGGAAATAATTTCTGAAATGGTGTAAACACTGCATCCTTTCGCACCAAGTCGCAGTGGATTTCATCAGAAATAATAGTAACCCCATTTTGAAAACAGAGTTCTCCGAGTTTTTTAAGTTCTTCCGTTGTCCATAATCTACCCGTAGGATTATGTGGATTGCAAAAAATTAATGTTGTCAGTTTTTCATCAACAATTTTGGCATGTATATCTTCAAAATCTAGAGAAAACTGACCATTTTTTGAGACCAGTTTAGTATAAACTAACTCAATATTATTTGCATCCGCAGCATGTTTAAAAAATGCATATGAAGGAGTCATAATCATAGCTTTCTCCCCGTTCTTGCATAGTTGCTTTACTAAATAGAACAATGCTGGAATTACACCCTTCGAATTAACAATATGCTCAGGGTTGTAACAGAAGTTGTGCCTCTTTTCGATCCAATTAACTATTGCATTATTATAACTTTCACCAGAAGCAAGAGTATATCCAAAAATTCCGTGATCTACCCTTCTTTTTATAGCATCTATTATTTCAGGTGCAGTTTCGAATTCCATATCCGCAACCCACATTTTTATCAAGTCATTATCAGACATTGGAAACTCAAGATTTTCATATTCTCCAAATAAGTATCCTCTAAAACCTTCAATACTGAAAGCATTAGTGTTTTGACGATCAATTATTTTATCAAAATTATAGGTCATCTTTAATAATATATAAATCACTTAAAATAAATAATGCTAAGAACGTAAAACAAATTAACATAGAAGCATCAATCAACTTCAAACCAATAAAACTAAAAAGGCTATCAATTCATGAATTGATAGCCTTTCGTTTTATTTAAAATTGAAAAGATGTTCTTTTATCTTCTGCTTCTCTTATTGCCCTTTGATGATGTTCCGTAATCACCAAATCTAAACTTACCTCCTATTCCAAAAGTAAGAAGTGATTCAGATCCTCCATCTATCCCTACATTATAATATCCAACATCAAATCCGAATTTATTTTTCTTTCCGAAAAGTACGCCAAAGTTCCCTCCTAGATATGCTACTCCACTAGATTCATCACCTGTAATAAACTGATACATAAATCTAGGCGTAACATTGATCGCTACAGCCTCCGCCGGGTAATATGTCGCATAGATTGGAATTCCTACATTATATGCAAGACCCAACACTGTCCCTGCCTCGATACCTGGTGAAAGTGCAAATGATGAAGATCCATCACCTACTACTTGATATTTTACAAATGTACTTGCATTTAAGTTAGTACTTACCCGAACTCCAACATCTAATTTGTCAGTTATTCCTCTTTTATATGTGAATTCTAAATTAGGAAATGAAATAGAGGAATCGATAGTATCTATTTCCGTGATAACTTCATCTTCAAATAGATCAGGTACTCTTGTGAAATTACCTGAAACTGTTAGTTCAGAATTGTCCTCACCTAGTGCTCTACCTTCTTCGAAACCAGTTAGAGATGCGCAGCTAGACATAAAAAATATGCATGCAGCAGTTGCGAGTAAAAAGTTTAAATGTTTTTTCATAATTGTGTTTTGTGAAACCAACAGCATTATAACCTCTTGGGATTGTAATTGATTGATGAGGGCTTCGTGAATAAATAAATTAGTTTTTCGAGACAAATATAGCAAAATAGATTTATTGACGAATACTAATCTACCTATTAGGAACAATAATTAATACCAATTCTATTTTGGAATGTCGGAATATATTAGACGTTTATCAAGTCAAGCTTCAGGTAAAAACACAGTCATTACAAAGTGGCCTGCGAAAAAACGTAAACATCTGTAGCAAATCAGAGATTTGCGGGCTATTGATAGTGAGATCGCAGCTGTCGACTCTCAAATGAAAATTCTTTTCTTATACTGACTTACGCATTTGCAAGGCAACCTGCCTTGCTGCGAGAATTTTAACCTCAGAAATTGGATGCATGAACAATAAAATAACCGACAATTTCAAACAGAAATGATACAAGCCTATATCTTGGTATCCTCCTGTTTCATAATAGCATAAAAAAAGACCCAAAGCAGTCGCCTTGGGTCTTTTTTTATCAACTTATCATGTGCTATATTAACACATTGCTTCTAATCTTCCTTTACCATACATCAATATATTATTGATAGTAGAATTTTTTGGTGCAAATTTCACTTTAGGTAATTTATGATACGTTTTATAGATTTCGTCATAATTCTCTCTAAGGCAAAGGTCATTTTGAAGCGCATCTTCTATTTCTAATCTTTCAAAAATGTCGCATTCGCCATAAATAAGTTGAATTAAATTTTCTTCAGTGTAGCATTGCTTCATATAAAAATTTTAGTTTGTATTAATAAGGTTTCGTTGATTAAAACACTTTGACTAAAAAAAATATTGTATCACAACTACATTAAAATCAAGTTTTTAGAATTTTAATAGTATCAATCATATACAGACACTCACTTCACTATAACAAGAATAGTCTTAGATATAATTAACTAGTCACTCTAAGTATATCACCATCTAATTCTGTGGTGAATATCTGAAGGTTTTTACTCCCGTTAGCATTCAGGCCTTCACCATCTTCTTTAAATCTAGCGGCATGAGCTGTGCACAACCATCCTCCTTCTGAATCATTATACGTAATCTGTTCTAGCTGATCATGACTGCATATAAGTGTTGCCGCTACATACTCTCCAGAATTGCTTCTTGCTACTACTACTTGGCTGTCTTTAATGACGACATAACTTCCAAAGTTTTGTAATTCTAGATATTCATCCTTGGTTAGGTCAATCAAAAGGTCTAAATCCTTGATTGGCTCAGCATTATCTCTAGTACAACCTCCTAGACATGTAGATGTTAGAACAAATGCCGCTCCAATACCTAATTTTTCTATAAATTCTTTTCTTTTCATCGTTACTCTATTTAATTGGTAGTGATCCTATCCTATTTACACATTACAATAAATGTACATATAAACCTCTGTATTATTCCCAAATATTGAGCCAAAGTGTCGCCAATTATAAATTATAGTCACACATAAGACTATTTCTAACCTATAACTTTATCAACTATTTTGATTATGTCAGAACATTCCTTATCTGACTTAGTTAGCATTTCATCTGCCTCTTTCAATGTTTTAGTCACAAAATCTGTATCCTCAAAGTCTGCGCAATTAATCTTTACATTAAGATATGCTCCATGTACAGCAGCTCTGCAAGCAAGTGCCCCAACTCCTGCATCTGACACAGAATTAGGATTTCCCTTCTCTGCCATTACCGTCAAGAAATCATATGAGGCCAGTGAAGTTCTCATTATTTCCATAGGGATGTTGATCGCATACTTAGTAGCTTCGTTCATCGCATGAGATCTAGCTTCTTTCTCTGCATCACTGCCCTTTGGCATTCTTACCGCATCTATGATTTTATTGAATGCAGCAGTATCTTCATCTACGAGATGTAGTAACTTATCTTTAAGTGCTTGGCCTGTTTCAGCCATTTCGCTAAAGAAATCTAATTTATCTTCCCATCCTTTCTTTCCAGCGGATAGGTTCGACACCATTGTTCCTAGTGATACTCCTAGCACCGCCATATAAGCAGAAATACTTCCGCCTCCTGGCGCAGGACTGTCTGATGCAGTCTCATCAGCAAAGTCTGCAAGCGTCATATCAACCAACTTCTTAGAATCTTCTTCTAATAAGTATTCGATTATCTTTTTCTTGGGATCAAAATGTCCTAAATCATTCAGGCCAAGTGACTTCACTGCACAGTCGATAATAGCAGTATCCGATGCTCCCGTAGATAGATTTTGTTGAGCAAGAAAATACTTCCCAGCTGCAATCATTACTTTCTTCGGTACTAATCCCACTAACTCCGATCCAGTTACGCGCATTCCTCTATTATTTGCACTCTTCCTACATTCTTCGAATGCCTTGTGCAGAGAGGTATGATTGATATTTGTAATGTTCATAGATATCTGAGCCAGCCCATATTCTTCGATGAACCACCCGATTGCTTTTACTGATTTACAAGTACCTTCTGTTCTAGTAGGTTCTCCTTGCGCATCAAGTACAATATCGCCTGTGATAGGGTTTCCCTTTCTCTTAATACGTCCTTTTTCTCTGATATCGAATGCTACCGAATTGGCTCTTTTTACAGAAGTCGTATTCAAATTTACGTTATATGCGATTAGGAAGTCTCTTGCTCCTATTGCTGTTGCTCCTGCCGTTGCATTAAACTTTGCAGGACCAAAATCTGGCTTCCATGTAGGATCTGCCAATTTATCTGTTAGACCTTCATATTCTCCAGCGCGCACAGTTGCTAGGTTTTCTCTTTCTGGCTTTGAAGCCGCATGCTCATAGAGGTAAAATGGAATATCTAATTCTGCACCAGCACGCTCCCCTAGCTGCCTAGCGTATTCCGCAGTTTCGTCTAGTGTAATATTCGAAATTGGTATAAGTGGACAAACATCGGTTGCCCCCATCCGTGGATGTTCACCTTTATGTTTACTCATATCTATGACTTCACTTGCTTTTTTTATGGCATAGAATGCCGCTTCGATCACCTGTTTCGGTTCTCCTACGAATGTCACAACAGTCCTATTAGTGGCTTTTCCAGGATCTACATCAAGCAGTTTAACTCCATCTACTTTCTCTATCTCGTCCGTTATCTGTTTGATGATAGACATATCACGGCCTTCGCTAAAGTTAGGTACGCATTCTATAAGTTGTTTCATTTGATTTCATTTTAATTATTAATTTCTCCGATGCTCGCGTCGGAATCATAAGAAAGATGTTTTTGCATAAAAACACCTCAATCCAAAAAAGGTCCGAGTTTCAACCTTCAGGCTGGAAAAAAATTACGGACTGTTCCATCCGTTTGCGGCCGGATAGTCAAAATTTAGGATCTTTTTTACTTATGGTCTTACAAAAATAGAAAAGATTACCGTGCTATTATTTTATAGAACGAAATAAAAATGGGCAACCAGATATTTCTGATCGCCCATTCTATTTATTTTTATCCTATTATTATTTTACAATCAGCTTAGCCGCTTTGGTAACAGGAATTTGACCATTGAATAGTTGTGCAAAATACATTCCTCCAACACTCGGAGCCACAAAATATTGATTTTGTTTGTTTCCTATTGGTTCATAACTAATTGTTTGCCCAGTAATATCTACTATTTTAATATTGTCATATTCTACGCCTTCAGCTTTATAATTTACGAGACCTCTTTGACTTGTTCTGTTTGGAAATACTAACATCTCTTTTTCCAAGAACAGATTATTATTTGAAACTAATTGAGACTTTTTATATTTATTATCTTTTATCGATTTGTAATATTCTTGCTCATTATAAAATAAAACAGTTATTATATTCACTGAGATTTCATTATCTCCATAATTTCCTTCTTGAACATAAATTAAACTCGAAACCATTTCCATAGTTTTATCATCGTTGTATTCAAATGAAAAAGAGCTTTCCAATCCAAACAGTTCTTCCTTATTAAGAACCGTTTCGGTTTTTCTGAATAATTTAAGATCACTACAATCTGGATTAAATGATTTCTTTACAATTGTCGTTCCTAAATTATCTTCCATTTCAAATTCTGTAAGAGTACAATTAGAAAAACCACTAAATGCATAATCTTTGAATTCCCAACTTATCATTTCATCATCACTATAAGCATAGCTTATAGTGTCAGAAAATAAACTATTATTAGATAAATATTCCGTTTTAATAACAGCTCTTTCAATTAAATTTTCTGAATTGTAAACATTAGAAGTAGATATTATCGATAATATTCCTTCATCGCTAAAGAAAATTCGTTCAGCCGAAAAAATATTTCCATCGCTTGTGTATTCTGTGTTCTCTTCTAAAAACTTTCTTAATCCATTTCCGATATCTCTATACCCGAGATTCTGAATGACTTGGTTATCACTATTTCTTGTGAAACTATCAAGACTCATTAACTCTAACTCATCTCCATTAAGTGCATAATTGGAATAAGCCAGCCTAAAACCATCTTGATTTCTAATTTCGACAATCCGACTGATAATTTCATTATCAGAAAAGGAAAAACCTTCAATAGTTACATTATTTCCTTCATAAATATAATTAGAATATGTATCTGGAGTTTCTGATCGAATTAACCGCTCTTGTTCATCATACATATATGTTGTCGAAGTGCCACTTGTAAGCTCTCCATCAGAAAATTCCTGAGTAACTCTTTCTGTTAAAAGATACCCCTCTTGAGAAAATGCCTGAGAGAAGGTCTGAGAGAATGGAAAAATTACTATTAAAAAAAGGGCATAAATAGATTTCATAATATATGTCAATTGGTTAAGTGATAGAATTCAAAAAAGTAATTACATAAAGTTAAAAAAATCAAAGAAAGACCTGTACAGAATTATTATGTTTATTTATATTTAATGCTGTACCAACTAATTTAGTATTCAAAAACTATACTCAGAGTTAAATTTTGTATATTTGCGAAATAAAACACTATAGATGCGAGTTGATACCTCTATATTGTAGATTCAAAGATTAACAACACAAAATAAAAACAAAATATGGCTAGAAGAATAGCAAAAGCAGCCGTCTTAGGTTCTGGAGTAATGGGATCAGGGATAGCTTGCCATCTTGCCAATATAGGTCTAGAAGTTATAATGCTTGACATTGTACCTTTTGATCTTCCTGAAGACAAGAAAAATGACAAAAAAGCTAGAAATAGTATAGTAGATGGTGCACTAAAAGCTGCACTAAAATCTAAGCCTGCGCCACTTTATGATAAAAAGTTCGCATCTAGAATCACTACTGGAAACTTCACCGATGACTTCGAAAAGATTAGTGATTGTGATTGGATCATTGAGGTAGTAATCGAAAGGTTAGATATCAAAAAGCAGATATTTGAAAAAGTAGATCAGTATAGAAAATTCGATTCTCTGATAACATCTAATACTTCTGGAATTCCGATCTATCAATTGGCAGATGGACGAACAGAGAACTTCATTAAGAATTTCTGTGGAACACACTTCTTTAATCCGGCTAGGTACATGAGATTATTCGAAGTGATACCTCATGCAACTACTGATCCTGCTGTTGTAGATTTCTGGATGGAATATGGAGACAAGTATCTCGGTAAACAATCAGTAAAGTGTAAGGACACACCAGCATTTATAGCCAACAGAATCGGATTCTATACAGGTAATAAAGTACTGGAGCTTACGCAAAAGTATAATCTAAAGATCGAGGAGGTAGATAAATTAACTGGAGCACCATTGGCCATGCCAAACACGGGTAGTTTTAGATTAATAGATCTAGTAGGTCTTGATACAAGCGTTAAAGTAACACAAGGCGTAATCGATAACTGTCCGGATGACGAATATGTCGCTAAAGTAAAAGCTGCAGGCAATCCAAAATTCATCGACTTCTTACTTGAGAACAAGTTCTTAGGTGATAAAACAGGTCATGGTTACTACAAAAAAACCAACGATAGAGATGATAAGGGTAAAAGAATCATTCTTGCACTTGATCTCGAAACACTAGAATATAAACCATCTATCAAACCTAGACTTGATGCAATAGGCATTGGCAAGAAGGTAGAAATCATGGATAAGCGTATCAACGATATGATGGCGCTAGAATCTAATGATGGTAAGTTTATCAAAGAGTTCCTCCTAGGTACTATAGCTTATGCGGCGAATAGAATCCCAGAAATATCAGACGATATATATAGTATCGATAATGGTATGACGGCGGGTTATGCATGGACTTATGGCCCATTCCACTTTTTCGATATGATCGGAATCAAGGAAGGTGTAGCACAAGGAGAAGCGATCGGTGAGTCATTCCCGCAGTGGATACACGAAATGATTGATGCTGGTCACACTTCATTCTACAAGACAGAAGATGGTCAGAAGAAGTATTATGACATCCCATCAAAATCATACAAAGTAATACCTGGAACTGAAGAAATCCTTCACTTAGATAATTATAAAGGACAAGAGCCAGTATATAAAAATGCTGAATGTACACTTCATGATATAGGTGACGGTGTATTATGTTTCGAATTCACATCTAAAGCCAACACGATAGGTGAAGGTACTGGAGAAGGAATGATTGAAGCGCTTAGGATAGCAGAAGAAGGTGACTGGAAAGGTATCGTCATTGGAAATAATGATAAAAACTTCTCAGTAGGTGCCAATCTGATGGCTGTCGGGATGATAGCAATGCAGAAAGATTACGAGACACTGGAAAAAATGGTTCATGGATTCCAACAGATTAATATGAATATCAGATATTCTAAGATTCCTGTTGTTTGTGCTACTCAAGGGTATGTATTCGGGGGTGGATGTGAGATTCTTATGCATTGTGATGCAGCAGTAGTTGCCGCAGAATCATATATCGGCCTTGTAGAAGTAGGCGTTGGTCTTCTTCCAGGAGGTGCTGGTACTAAAGAGTTCGCAGTAAGAGCATCAGAGTCATTCTTCGAAGGTGATGTGCAGATCCCAACCATGATCGAAAAGTTGAAAGCGATTGCAACAGCATCTGTTTCGACTTCAGGACATGAAGGATTCAATAATGGTACTCTACTTCCACATAGAGATAGAGTCATAGTAAATACATCTAGAGTATTGGCAGAAGCTAAGAAGGAAGTATTGAAACTGGCAGATAATTATACTCCACCTGTTCCAAAAAACCCTACTGTATTAGGAAGAGCTGCATTGTCGACACTGTACACAGCAATCAATGAGTTCAAACTAGGAAATTATATGTCAGATCATGATGTGGATATCTCTAGAAAAGTAGCTTATGTATTATGTGGAGGTGATTTGACTCAGAGCCAACAAGTATCTGAGCAGTATTTACTTGAAATAGAGAAGGAAGGCTTTATCGAGTTATTGAAGAATCAGAAGACTTTGGATCGGATACAGTACATGTTGATGAATAACAAGCCATTGAGAAATTAGGATTTCGATCGCTTTGCTCATCGACTTTCGACTGTTAGACTGTTAGACTTTAGATGTAAATAAAAATCATGAAACATAATTATAAAAAGATGGACTTATGGACAGTCTCTCGGAGCAATAATCTAAAAGTTTATGGTCTTACCAATAAATTTCCAAAAGAGGAATTATACGGGTTAACAAGTCATTTGAGAAGAAGTATAGTTTCAGTATCTTCAAATATTGCAGAAGGCAGTGGTTATGAAAGTGACGCTCAATTTCTAAGATTTCTAAATATAGCAATGGGTTCTCTGTGCGAAGCTGAAGCTCAAATTTATTTAGCCTTTGACTTGAAATATATCAATAGTGATGACTTAAGCGAGTCTGAGAAATATATGACTGATCAAAAAAGATTGATCAGAGGAATGATAAAAAAATTAAAGAAAGACAATGGATATAATATACCGTTTTGGATATCTATAGTCTTTCTAAGCATTTCAGCACTTTTCCAATAAATCGTCTTTTAAAGTCGAAATATCGAATGTCTAAATGTCTAAAAATCTAAATTAAAAAAAATGGAAGCTTATATAGTTAAAGGTTTTCGATCTCCAGTTGCTAAAGCAAAACGTGGAGGTTTCAAAAATTATCGATCGGATGATTTAGCAGTAGATGTATTAAAACATTTACTTGCATCAGTACCTAATGTAGATCCAAAAACAGTTGATGATGTAATC
>CALKXE010000059.1 GCA_938003955.1 uncultured Saprospiraceae bacterium
AGCCATTGTCTCTGACATAGCTGGAACGACTAGAGATACTATAGAAGAAGCACTTAATATCAATGGAATCAACTTCCGACTTATTGATACAGCCGGTATCAGAAAGGCGCAAGACGCTATCGAGAAGATCGGTGTGGATAAGACCATGGAGAAGATTTCTGAATCTACTGTTGTTATCTATGTCTTTGATATCTGGGAAAGTAAACCAGAAGATCTATGGAGTGATGTAGACAAGTTTCTCGAAGGCAGTAAAGTCCTCACCACAGGCAGCAAAAAACTATTTATTGCAAACAAAATGGACCTTAACCCTTCCGATAGCTATCGGAACAAACCAGAAGATTACTATAAAGAAGGCCTCATTTCAGCGGATAATTTAATAACGACCTCTGCACTCAATAAGATGAACATTGACGCACTCAAAAACCTACTCCACAAAACCGTCATCGATAATCCAGAGTTAATGGATCAAACGATCGTCAGCAACAGTCGTCATTATGATTCACTTCACAAAGCCTATGAATCATTAGATGCTGTATTGAATGGATTGACAGGTGGCCTGACAGGAGATTTTATAGCGATGGATATCAGGCAGGCACTGTATCATTTGGGTGAGATCACTGGAGAGATATATACAGATGATTTGTTGGAGAGTATTTTTACTAGGTTTTGTATTGGGAAATAGATCTTAAAGATGTCGGATAACTCTAAGTTATCTAACATCTAACATCTAACAGTTATCCGACATCTAATATATCCGACATTTTATTACTATTGCCAATTATTTTATGCACCTTTATTTGAGATCAATTATTAATTATGAATACTCGTGCAGACTTTCTCCCCGTGGAGTTTTATCATGTCTATAATCAAACGAATGGTAATGAATTACTTTTCAGATCTAGAGAAAATAGGCGGTTCTTTTTAGCTCGATTTGCTCATTTTCTGAAACCGTTTTGTTACATCCATGCTTATGCTTTATTGTCAAATCATTTTCATTTTTCGATAGCAATAAAGTCAGTCGAAGAGATTGATTCTTACATTTTAGATCTACCAAAAGAAGAATATACAAGTGCTATGCTCAATTGGATCAATGCAGAAGATAAAGTATACGGTGAGAAGAAAGCGCTAAATTACCTTATCTGTGATCAATTCAAAAGGCTAATTACAAGTTACACAAGATCATTTAATAAGGCTTATGGTAGATCAGGGAGTCTTTTTCGACAGAAGTTTAAGAGGTCAATATATGACCCTGAAGTAAAATTCAGATACTTGCAGTATTATATCCACCACAATGCTCGAAAACATGGGATGGTCAAGAACTTTTTAGATTACGAGTATCACAGTTATTATGAGATTGCCAACGAATTATCAGGCATAGTAAATCTTACCAAAGTACTTGATTGGTTTGAAGATTTGGAGGAATTCATATCATTTCATCATTCCATTCAATATGAAGATGTATTTAAAGAAATAGACTTTGATGATTTTCTAAAATCAGATAAGATTTAAAGATGTCGGATAACTCTAAAGATGTCGGATAACTCTAAAGTTATCCGACATCTAATTACCACGGCTCAATTAAAACACCTACCAATTTGTTCTCGTATTTGATAAAATAATTCGTAAGATTGTAAGACTAACTTCCGATCTAAAATTGATAATCTGCTAATTATTTCACTATGCTAAAGACCATTTTTCCAACGATCATATCAGTGCCTAGAGTATATAATGTCTTGTTGCATCATGCTATAGATTATGCTGACCATCTTGACGTTGCTATAGACGATGAAGAATTACAGGAACTTTTAAAAACATATCCTGAATCGCTAGAAATCAGATGTGTACATCTCGAAAGTCTGCTGGCAAATGCTAAGGAACAAGAAGAAGCTGTTCTTGTCCATGAACAAATCAGAGAAATGGTTGCTGAGCATCCTGATAATCTAAGATGTAAAATGGTGGAATTTTATTCTGAAATGGAGAAAAATCCTGACATGGAAACAACTGCACTCTTCGAACAAGTATTTGATAAAGAAATAGCCGCCTTGCTATACGATAAGCCTTATCCTGTAGTGGTGCCAGATGCAATCTTACTTTGGATGATGAAGTTGATGATGACCCACTGCGTTGAAACCAAAAATAAAGCTGGAGTTGAAAAAATGTTTCTCATGATTCGCAGTATGCAATGGTATGATGAGGTTGAAGAACTCAGTTTAATAGCATTTGGGGAGGATACTTTCCAAGACGAAATAGATGAGGATCACATTGAGGTGCATGAATGGCACAATCGAATATCAGAAATAGATATATGGACCGATATCAACATCAAACCACACTTCGATATATTCTATAAAATCCTCAACCGTCCGATCAAGGACTTTACGGACGAGGATGCTGCAGCTGTAATAAATATAGAAAACAGAGAAAAACTAGCCCACGACATACGGTGGCTGTTAGATCAAGGATGCCTTCGGACCTTACAATTAAATGGCAAAGGCAATTTTGACTTCATCCTTCAAGCAACTTACCTTATAGCTCATTTTAAGTTGAAAGAATTGGCCCCATTGGTGACACGGATTCTGACAGGTGTTCCTGATATTATATTTGATTACATTGCTGGGGACTTTAGTGGGGAGGTCTTACTACCGTGGATCTATTCGCTAGGTAACATGGATTTAGAAGGCTGGATGGAGATGCTAAGCTTCAAAGATGAAGATGAAGATGAATCTATGGATTGTTATTGGCACTCCAAAAATATCTGGCTCAATGCAATAGTCAAAATATCTGCCGAATCTGGACCACAATCTGAACGGGCTAATCAACTATTGGACAAAGTTTGGACGAGTTATGAAAAATCTAACTATGAATGCCTAGGTTGGCTAATGTACTATATCGTAAGTTATAGAATAGATTCGTACGATGACAGAATTAAAGAGGCCTTTAAAAACGACCTTATTGATCAGTTTACGCACGGAACTTTTGAAGAAGCTATGTCGGATAAAGACAGAGTTACTGGTTTTTTTGCAGAAAGCCATACGCCAGAATCAATTGGTGACGACTATCAAGAGATCATCAAGTATGTCAGGAAGTTGGAGACAGAATACCAAGCTAGTAGTGCGGATACCGTAGCGGAGGAAATGGAATATTTTCGCAAAAATGCTGACAATAGATCAGACTTTGGAGAATTCTTAGATAACTATGATACGGAAGATGGTGACGGTAAACTTTCCGCCATAGAACTGGCAATATTAGGGATGTTAGATGATGATGATAATTCGTATTCACCTGATACTACTGCAACAATAATCCCTATTAAAAGAGATGGGCCTAAAGTCGGGAGAAACGACCCTTGCCCATGCGGAAGTGGCAAAAAATATAAAAAGTGCTGTCTGTAATTCCGTTTCTATTTTAGCATTATAGAATATATAAAACACGCAATAGATCCAACTAATAAATTTTATATTTAACCCATTAAACTAATACATCACGAACCATATGGGAAAAGCGGATATTGATTTTGAAAAAGAACT
>CALKXE010000060.1 GCA_938003955.1 uncultured Saprospiraceae bacterium
TGTCTTCCCGAATCCCGCTCATAATACAATAACTCTTTCTTCGGATGATACAGAATTACAAAATGTAACTATTATTGATGCCATTGGAAGAACAGTTCTGGTCAAAAGTCTGAACAGTAATAATGAAATACTAGATATACATAACCTAGCAAATGGATTATACCACATGACAATATCTACTGAAGGTGGATTGCAGGCGGCTACATTTATAAAGGAATAGAAGGATTTTTTATAGTTGATATAATACCAATTGAGTTCATAATCGCCGCATATATTTAGCTTTATTCGATGATATTCATCGTTAAAAATACTCACTGTAGCTAATGCTACATCTGCGTTTTTTGTCTTGACTCTCCTCGAATATTTTCTAAATTTTATACGGCATTATCAAACTCAAGTGGTATGAGTTAGTGAAAGCGAGTAATGAAAATTACTCGCTTTTTTAGTTCGACTTTATTGTGATATGAAATGTAAACAATAGTATTAAGCATGAGATGCTGGGCCCATTGAAAGTCCACTTTAAATTGATTGATAGCCTTCAGCTCAATGAGTTTATAATTTTCCAATAATACCAATTGTGTTTCAATTTGCCGCATAAAGATATTGGTAAATGCCGATACATATTGAATGTTGCAGACGAATGTATGCGGCAAATTCAATAGTAATCGGTATAACTTAATCTGTTATCGTTTTCCTTCAGGCGAGATTATTTTTTTTCAATGCCTTTAATTTTAGCAATTTCTGTCTTTAATTCTAAGAAATGTTTATCCTGGCTGTCGAGTCTTTCTTTCAACGATTTGATGATTTCTTGTTGTTCTTTTATTGCGGCTACGAGTACTGGAGTTATTCTACCATAGTCTACTGTCATTGGCGATTCTACGACATCATCAGTAGGGTTTCCACCAACAGCTATTGGAAGCACTTTTTGTAAGTCTTGAGCAATAAAACCTATTTCATCTTGATTTGGGTTTGATTTCATTTGATAGATTGCTGGATTGATTTTATCAAGAGTTGCTAGCCCTCTTTTAAATGTTTTTATATTTTGCTTTAATCTCCTATCTGATGTAGTCGAATACATTGTGCCTCCAGCTCCATTCCCTCTGACTCCTCCTATATTAGTCCCGTTTCCATCCAGGAACAGTGCGTAGTAGACTGATGAAGAGGGATTGACTACGGGCCCTGCTTGAACGATAATCCCTCTGCTGGATGTACCGGTATTGGTATTTCGGAACCTTGCAATATAACCAGTAGACAAATTATCTGCGACATCCAATCTATAAATTGCATTTCCAATTCCTATCCCAACATCTCCGTCTTCGTATAATATATCATCGCCGGCACCCAATTGCCATGGTAAATCTGCATTTGCCCATGTCAAATTAGCTCCCCCGGAATATCTTAAAAATTGACCACTACTAGGTGCTGTATTTGGTAATGTATACAAACCATCAATATTTAGGTCTCCATTGATCCTGACCAGTTCATTATCAAATTGGCCATATATTAAGGTGCTCAAACTGTCCGTATCATCATTTGTAATATATAGTTGATTGTCGATCTTAGCGTTGATACCCGCTCTATGTCCTAAGAATACGTTCCCGTTTGTCTGATTATAATATCCGGCATAAGATCCAAGCATTACATTTTCAGACCTATCATACCCATCTGTTGCGAAAATAGTTCCTCTTCCGGCTCCAAAACCAACATAAACGTTGTCAACAGAGGATGTATCGTTCACGCCGGCTGTTGGTCCGATAGCTACGGATCTTTGAGCATTTTTTGTGGTGTTAAATACGTCGTTTCCTATCGCAATATTAAAGTTTCCTTCGATGTTTGATAATAGTGCGGATTTACCAATACCGATGTTTTCAGATGCTGTAGTTCCTTTGTTTAACGCCCCGAAACCTATACCAACATTTGAATATCCAGATACATTGCTAGACATTGAATTTGAGCCTATTGCTGTATTCTGGAGACCAGTTGTATTGGACGATAATGTATTATAGCCATAAGCTGTATTGTTCTTTCCTGAATTGAAAATAATGGGATTATTAACATTAAGTAAACCAGAATTAAATCCAAAAAACATAGATGTCTGGTTATTATGCTGATGGATAATATTAAACCCACCCGCATTTTTTCTTATTTTCAAATATTGTTCTCCGTCTATTTCGAATTTGAATTTGTCTACTTGAGAATATCCGATATTGGAAAAGATTAATAGGCCTAATGAGACTAAAATAAAATTTTTCATAATTGTAACTTTTAAGGTTAATTGAACGATTAAAATTACTTCATACTTATATCTTAGAAATCACCCGCTAGGGTGATTTTTTGTGCTTTCTGAAATTGATGAATTTTATTATTTTTCACTTTGTAATTCTTCTAATTTATCCTTTGATCAACTTGGTTTTAATTACTTATGATATTCCAAACTTGATATTCATTGGCAAATAGGCTATCTATAAGGTCAAAAGTCATACAACCCCTCAAAATATAAGTACCTTTGTGCCATAATTAATAAAATATGCAGTTTTCAGATTTGAATCTTAATAAACAACTTCTTCGATCACTCGATGAAAATGGATTTACCACACCTACAACTATTCAGGCGAATGCGTTTGCTCCGATCATGTCGGGGAGGGATGTCGTAGGAATAGCTCAAACCGGTACCGGTAAGACATTCGCATATTTACTACCATTGCTTCGGCTTTGGAGGTTTTCTAAAAGTCCGAATCCTTCTATTCTTATTATAGTGCCTACACGAGAATTAGTGACACAAGTGGTGGAAGAGATAGAAATGCTTACTGAACATATGAATGTTGTTGTTGGTGGTGCCTATGGAGGTGCTAATATAAAACGACAAATCGCTCTTTTGGAGACTGGACTGGATGTACTAGTCGCTACTCCTGGGCGTCTCTTGGATTTATTAAAGAAGGGAGCATTGAAAGCAGTTGGAATCAAGAAACTAGTGATTGATGAAGTAGATGAGATGTTTAATCTTGGATTCAGGACACAGTTGAGAAATGTGCTCAATATGCTTCCTAATAAGATGCAAGCACTTCTGTTTTCCGCAACAATGGTAGATGACGTAGAAGTTATAATTGAAGAATACTTTAAAGGTCCGATAAAGATTGAAGCGGCACCAATGGGAACACCTTTGGAAAATATAGAACAATCTTCATATACGATTCCTAATTTCTATTCTAAAATTAGTTTATTGAAATGCCTTCTTGATGATAAGGAGAAGTACAGTAAAGTATTGGTATTTACGGCAACCAAAAAACTAGCAAATCATGTTGCTGAAGAAATAGAAGAACATTATCCAGAAGAATTTGGGGTGATACATAGTAATAAATCTCAGAACTATAGATTCAATGTAATCAACTCATTTAAGGATGGGACGTATAGATTTATACTTGCCACAGATATCGTCGCAAGAGGAATCGATGTCTCTCAAGTAAGTCACGTCATTAATTTCGATGCTCCAGAAGTGCCAGAGAACTATATCCATAGAATCGGACGGACAGGTAGAGCGGATCGGAAAGGTAATAGTGTGACATTCGTAACAGAATCGGATCAGGTACATATGGATGCAATATGTAATCTTATGAACTATGAGGTTCCAGTGTTAGAGCTTCCTGAAGAAGTAGTTATCTCAGACGTACTTACGGAAGCCGAGAAGCCTAAGATCATAATGAAAACCATCAAGCTGAAGGATACTGTTCGAAGGGAAGCTGGTCCAGCGTTCCATGAAAAGAGTAAGAAAAATCAAAAAGTAAACCTTACAAGAGCTGAGCGTAAGAAGTATAGAGAGATTAATACTATTATTAGGAGAAAGGCTAGAGGTAAGGGAAAAAGAAATTGATTGTCGATTTATT
This sequence comes from uncultured Saprospiraceae bacterium, assembly GCA_938003955.1. Taxonomy (GTDB): domain Bacteria; phylum Bacteroidota; class Bacteroidia; order Chitinophagales; family Saprospiraceae; genus CAJXUU01. The sequence goes on from CALKXE010000060.1 coordinate 3,882, forward strand.
TTTAAAATCCTAACGAGACGATTTTTTGCATGTCCGAATGCTAAATGAAATAACTTTGAGTTGGGATTCTGTCCCAGTAAATAAAAGAAAGATGAAAAAATACTTACTTAATTTATTAATAATTGGACTTTCTATAAGCGCAAACGCACAGACGAATAGTACTGAAGAAGGGGAAAGTAAGCTTCCATATCATCAGATACCTGATGCACCTGAAACATTCACAGCGGCAGGTGTCACTGCCCGAATGATTGATGGACTAGGGTATAGATACTATTGGGCAACCGAAGGATTAAGAAGTGAAGACCTAGCATACAATCCGGGAAATGATGGTAAGACTTGTTCAGAAGTATTAGAACATATAGCTGGATTGTCAAACTTCATATTAACTGCTATACATAAAGAAGTAAACGGAACTCGAAAAGTACCTGAAAATATGTCATGGTCAGAGCAAAGGGCATTCACACTCAATAATTTAAAAGAGATTAGTGATATTCTAAGAGAAACAGGTGATGTTTCTGAATGTAAAATTATTTTTAAAAGAGATGAAGAAACTTCTGAATTCCCTTTCTGGAATTTGATTAATGGGCCTATCGAGGATGCTATCTACCATACTGGACAGATCGTCAGCTATAGAAGATCATCTGGTAATCCTTCTGATCCAAATGTAAATGTATTTAGAGGGAAGAACAGAGAGAGTAAGTAGGAAATAAATACGCATTACAAAGGAGTTAACTCTAACCCAATTACTAGCACAATATTTGTACTACATCTAGATCTAATACAATCAAGATGGAAAAGAAATTTAGCTATATATACTTATTTATATTATCAATATTTGTAATAGGTTGTATACCAGTAACTCAGGAGCCGATAACAGAGGTTACTTTAGATGTAAATGATAGCGAGTTTCAACGTATATATAGGTATCAAGATGAACAAAAGCTAGATAGTTTGTTGTCTTTTACAAGTGATTTTGATCCTTCATATCGATTTATGGTCGCAAATGCTTTGGCATCTTTTCAATCCGTAAAAGGGTTAGATTCTCTTTATAAGTTGATGTATGATCCTGTAATGAAAGTAAGGACCGCTGCGGCCTACGCCGTTGGTCAGATTGGAGATAAAGGATCCGTGACAGAACTCCTCAAAGCCTTCAAGACAAAAGATACTTTGGATGTTGATAATATCTATAACGCCACTATAATCGAATCAATAGGTAAGATAGGGGGAAAGAACTTATTACCTGCATTGGCTACGGTTTCTACCTACCGAGTTACGGATACATTACTTCTCACAGGTCAGTCAAGGGCTATATATAACTATGCGCTAAGAGGAATGACGACTACAGAAGGTACTGACAAGTTGGTCCAATATCTGACTGAAGAGGGGTTTCCTGACAAGGTTAAGCTAATAGCTGCCAGTTACTTAGCTAGATCAAAGGACTTGGATCTGGATATCTATAAAAATAGACTTGTTCAAGTATTAAATGAAGATAAGGATGTGAACGTACGAATGGCAGTTGCTTTGGCTTTAGGTAAAACCAAAGACCCAGAAGTATATCAAGCATTGGAAATCAAATTTAATAACGAGAAAGATTATAGAGTAAAGGCCAATATAGTAAGGGCAATGTATAATTTCCCTTATATAAAAGTCATAGAACCAATCTTAGGATTGATAAAAGATGATAATTTGCACATCGCGAACACTGCTGCTAATTATCTTGTAAGTAAGGGGAATAGTAATGATGCCACAATCTATAAGAACTACTTGAATGATAGCCTACATTATAGTGTACAGGCCAAAATATACAGTGCTATATTGAAGCACATGCCTGTTTATTACACCAACACAAAGAATAAATTAAAGAAAGAGATCATCGTAAAGATTGATAATGCAACAAATGAATATGAAAAAGCTGCATACTTGACTTCTATTGGATATGATCCATACAACTATCAAGATATATTAGATATAAGTGCTGCTTCGAAGTCCCCAATAATCAAATCAACTGCAGCGTCTGCAATTACAGAGTTGATGACAAGTCCTAATTTTGTAAAAGCATATCGAGGTGGTCACCTTAGAGTGAAAGGTGAGATAATAGAACTCTTAAAAGTCGAAATAGCAAAAGGCGATGTCGGCAGCTTAGCCGTGTATGGGGAATTGTTTGCTGATGAATCATTGAATTTGAAACCACTGATCGAAGATGCATCTTTTTTAAGTGCAGCACAATCAAAACTTTCTTTGCCTAAGGAAATTGAAACGTATAATAGCCTTGGTAAAGCGATTGCTTTCTTATCAGATAAAAAGTTTGTCGCTAAGACACCAGATTATAATAATCCAATTGATTGGTCAATATTTAGTCAATATGGGGATTCTGTACAAGTAGCAATAAAGACAGAAAAAGGAGTAATAAGAGCTGAAATGTATACGCAACATGCACCAGGGAGTGTATCTAATTTTTTGAAGTTAGCAAAAGATGATTTTTATGATGGCAAAGGAATCCATAGAGTAGTACCCAATTTTGTCATCCAAGGTGGATGCCCTAGAGGAGATGGATATGGCGGGCTTAACTATACGATTAGATCAGAAGTACCTCAATTGTACTATGAGGATGAAGGATACATAGGAATGGCATCTGCAGGACTCCATACAGAAGGCACACAGTGGTTTATTACACATTCTCCTGCAATGCACTTAAGTGGTAAATACACTATATTTGGTAAGGTTACTGATGGGATGAATATAGTTCATAGTATAGAAGCGGGAGATAAGATAGAGGATGTAATTATAACGAAACTATAGTCGATAAACGCCATCGCCAATGTCTTGCGAGAATTTCATTAACGTACAGTAAAATGTTGCACAGCTACGCCAATAAAACCTAGCACATCTTCTGCAACACCAGGGCCAATTTAAAGAATGGCTATCTAATTCTCAGGATTAAAGGCAACAGAATATTTGTTACTCGATTCGCTAATGTCTTACGGTAATTCATTAGCGTATAATAAGATGTTTTGAAGAAGCGCTAATAAAAAAAATCTTGCACGGCTTTTAAAACACCAGTCCACGTTTAAGCACGTCATTCTAGCCTCAATTCTTGAATATAATTTTACTGACCGCTAAATAAAAAGCTTCCAATAAATTGAAAACGACCATGGTTCTCCGCTTTCCACAAATCCACAAATCCACAAATCCACAAATCCACAAATCCACAAATCCACAAATCAAACAAATCAAACAAATCAAACAAAAAAAATAGCCCTATCACAATCAAGTGATAGGGCTATTTTTTTATTAATCGATGTAGTTATATTAATCTACAAATATCTTCTTACTGTATACAATAGCTCCTTTTCTAAGGTATGATTGTACGTATATACCAGTAGGCATATTGTCACTTAAGTCTTCAGAGTTAGAGACAACTCTACCTGTAAGATCGAAGATCACAACTTGATCATATGATTCATCAAACTCGATATCTGTTGATGAAGAGAACATCTCTTGTCCTACTGTATAGCCTCCTTCTCCTACATATGGCATTGTAAATGCGATATATTTTGAATTTGATTCTACTAGAGTGATATCTAAGTATTCCCATATGATTTGTTCTCCTTCTATAGGCTCATTCGCGGCGTATAGACCTTTTATGTCATTACTGAACCATTCTTCACTTCCATCCTTAGGCATGAAAATAGTTACTGAAAGATCCTGGTCACCATCACTAACGATTGCATGGATCCTATCTATGTATAACATGTTATACTCTGTATTCATCTCTCCAGAATTACTGAAAAGTAAAGTAGCTACACATGCTTCTTCAGTATCAAGATTTTCAACAGCACACAATAGACTATCTCCACCTGCAAAATACGCTGTCGCTCCTCCATCAACAACAGAAGAGAATACCTTTTCAATTTGATTGTATATATTTTTAGGCCCTACATTTGTAAGAATTAAGTTAGGTAATTGCTGTGCATTCTTTTTACTACCGACAGCTGTACATCCATCTTGATTATCAGCAAACTGTGTTACCAGTGCAATGTAGTCGGCTACAGAACTTGCGATCTTATCATCATCACTAGTACCTTGATTGTCATAACAGAATTCTATTAATAAACTATTTTCACCTTTGTATTCCCATGGTGTATCAAATGTGATTCTATTTAATCCAACTTCAGTTTCAACTGAACCCGAAAATACAATTGTCATATCTCCATCTTCAATAAAATCGGTGCCATTTATTTCAGTGTTAGATACTTCAGCAATAGAAATAGTGAAGTTTTGGAATGGTGCAGAACTTCCTTTCTCAAGCACATCAAAAGATAATTCACCAATCAAACCTGGAGTTAATTCTGTTGCACTCATTACATCTTGATTGTATAATACCTGAGTTCTGGTATTACCCCAATATCCTTGGAATACATTACCGCCTTCTAGTGTTCCTTCTCCAACAACAATGTCTGTACTCACTCCTTGGATACTAAATACTTCATCATTTTCTAGAATATTGATCTTCAAGTTGTCTCTTAGTACATCTTGATCAGCTTCTAAAGTTATATCTAATAATTTGTCACCATCCACAGTTGCATTATTAAATATTAGAATGTCAAATGATATTGAAGTTTGTCCAGCTGGTAAGACAAGCGCAGTTTCCTCAATGGTATAATCTACATCCTCTACCGCTGTACTTGATGCATTTACATTAATTGTGATGTTAGCATCTGTATCAAAAGGAATAGGGGTACTGATTGTATATGTTCTCGTATCTACTAAATTACAATAATCATCATTAAATTCCCCAATTGGAGAGATAGCTATATTGTTATTGTCGAATGAAATACTTGGTACTGCAAAACGACTAGTAGTAAACAAGCCTTTTCCATAAGTACCCGCAAGTAACTCTAAGTCACTCTTTCTGTATTTAAGCATGTCAACTCTAGCAAGGCCAATTTCCGGACTTATATTTGTCCAATTTGTAGCGTCTCCATTAGTAGTTGCTTCCCAAATTCCTAATTCAGTTGCTAATACAACGTTCTTGCTATCAGCGGGGCTAAATATCCCCCATCTTACTGGCATGTCAGGTAGATCTCCTTCTATTGATGCCCATGTCGCACCTTTATCTTCAGTTAGGAATACGCTTTCTACACCATAATTACTATAAGTTATAAGTAGTCTATCAGAGTTTAATGGATCGACATTTATATTACGCACATCTCCACTTCCATTTCTTATAAGTTCTCCACTAGGATTATCAGATCTTGGGTTTGTTACCCTTATCATGTTTCCACCATCAGTACCTAGATATAAAATATTAGAATTGCTAGGATCAACTTCCAAAGCACTCACTTGATCAGAGAATATTTGTGGTATTTTTATTGCCACAGCCGCTTTTGTTATCAAGTTAGTTCTATAAAACTCTCCTGCTAAATGTGCAGAGTATAGATAGTTATTTACATCATCCAAATCTGTTGGATTTATGAATGTAATACCTTCATCTTCCGGTTGGAAATAAGAATCTAAACTGTTGAAACTACCATTTGTTGTAGCGCTGAAATTACCAAATTGATAGGATACTACCATTACGTTCGGATTTATCTGATTGATATGACAATATGTTCCATCCCCTCCAAATACATCTACCCCAGCATCTAGTCCAGATTTGTTAAGCCATATTGATCCATTATCTTGGGCACCAGCTATAAAGTAATCATTGCCAGCTTCAGGATGAATATCACATGCGTAAAATTGTGTACTCACATAGCCTACACTAAGATCTTTGAATGAAGGGCTAGATGATGTTGCATTTTGTGTACTCCATAAACCACCATCATTTCCAAAAAACACTAAATCTGAAGATCCATTCGCAAATTGAGCAAAATGTTGATCAACATGCATATATTTATTTCCATTAGATGCATTTCCATTTGACATTTGAAACCAAGTCGTTCCTCCATTAGTCGTTTTATGGATGTTAAGACCACCTATATATACAACGTCACTATTATTTGGGTCTATTGACATAGATAGATCATACCATGCTTGATCATTTGCAAAAGTTGAGAGATTAAATGCAAAACCTCCATTTTTTGCTTCCCAAGTTTCTCCTTTGTCGGTAGATTTGAGTATTGTTTGGACTCTATTGTTATTTGGGCTACCAATTTCCCTATGTTGTACTATCGCCATAACAATGTTAGGGTCATTCGGAGATGTAGCTATCTCTATACGGCCATAATTATCTAATTCTAAATCAAGAAATGTCCATTGGAATCCATTATCGGTAGATTTGTATATTCCATCTTGAGTTTGCATTCCCGCACTTGCGAATATTGTACCGTCCGCTGTTATTTCTAAGTCTGCAGCTCTATTAGAAAATCCTTGGGTACCATTTCCTAATACTCTTGCCCAACTATTTCCATTGTCAAGTGTCATTTGGACTCCACCATCTCTTGTGGCCGCTAACAAATTACCCTCCGCATTGAATAATAATTTTTGAGTGTAAAAGAATGTTCCATTATTAGTAGCTGCAAGTCTGATCCATGAATCTCCACCATCTGTAGACTTATATATACCATCTCCTCTGTAAGAGTCGCTATTAAACCAACCTTCTCCAGTTCCTAAATATAATATGTTTAGATCATTTGGATCTTGAACTATAGCGGTTACTGAAGGATTTCCTTGGTAATCTAATCTTGTCCAAATTGGAGTAGATAAAGCATTTGTTACCTTCCATATACCACCTGCAACACTACCAATAAATAGGGTGTTATTAGATGCGTCTCTTTTATCTGCAAGAATTGCTCTAGTTCTTCCACCAACGTTATTTGGACCTCTAGCTACCCATTCATCTCCCGCTCTGCTTTCTGCAATCCTTCCTGATTTTATTATTTCTTTCCTTATTTCGTAGAGACTTTCTCTTGGAATTTCTCCTGTGTAA
>CALKXE010000061.1 GCA_938003955.1 uncultured Saprospiraceae bacterium
CGTCCTCAAAAAGGTAGATATAGAGAATTCTACCAATGTGATGTAGATGTAGTGGGCTCCAATTCTCTTATGTATGAAGCTGAATTGGTCAAGATCTATGATGAAGTTTTTCACAAACTGAACCTGAAATCTATTATTAAAATTAACAATCGCAAAATACTCTTTGGGCTTGCAGAAGCAAATGGAATCAAAGATCACTTTATGTCTATGACGATGGCTATCGATAAATTGGACAAGATAGGAGAGGAGAAAGTAGTGATAGAGATGACCAACAGAGGAATAAGTGAAGAGGCGGCTAAGAAGGTTTTGTCTCTTCTGGCGATTGATAACCTGACAGATCTAGAGAAAGCATTCGTCAACACCCCAACGGGTCAAAAAGGAATAGAAGAACTAAAAGAATTTCACAAATATCTAGATCTTACCACTGTACATAACAAAGTGAAATTTGAAATTTCTCTTGCAAGAGGATTAAGCTATTACACAGGCTGTATCTTCGAAGTAGAGGCGGACACCAATGTATATCCAAATCTAAAAATGGGTAGCATAGGTGGAGGTGGAAGATATGATGACCTTACTGGAAACTTTGGACTCAAGGGTGTATCTGGTGTAGGAGTGTCTTTCGGAGCGGAGCGAATATATGATGTGATGGAAGAAGAAAATCTATTCCCACAAGGAGTAGAAAAAGATCTTGATGTACTACTTATCGCTTTTGATGATCAAACACACAAATTTGCATTCAAACAATTGCAGTTGCTAAGGTCTATGAATGTGGTTGCTGATCTATATCCAGAGCCTACTAAAATGCAAAAGCAGATGAAATATGCTAATGCAAGAAATGTCCCATACGTATTATTGATAGGGTCAAAAGAAATGGAATCGGGTGAGTTCACTCTTAAGAATATGAAGACAGGAGAACAAAGTCTGCTCACATTCGATGAGATAGTAGAAAAGATAGCAACGGCATGATACCTAAGAAAAGTCTAATAGAAATACAATCTGATCTTGGATCGGGAGAGTATAGTATGTCTGAGTTAATGACTTCATATTTGGAGTTGGCGCATGAACATAAGTCACTCAATATTTACATAGAAGTATACGAAGACGAAGCGCTAGCTGAAGCCAAACGGTTAGATGAAAAGATGAAAAACGGGGGTAAATTAGGAACTCTTTATGGCTGTGTTGTTTCTGTAAAAGATGTCATATCTCACAAAGATCATGGATTATCGGCAGCTTCTAAAATATTAGAAGGATATACGTCTCCTTATAATGCTACGGCTATAGAAAGACTATTGGCGGAAGATGCTATTATAATAGGTCGAACAAATTGTGATGAATTTGGAATGGGATCAGCCAATGAGAATAGTATATATGGTCCTACAAAAAATGGAGTAGATACCGAGCGTGTACCAGGTGGATCTAGTGGTGCAGCGGCAGTTTCCGTACAAATGAATACTTGTCTCATAGCACTAGGGTCTGATACCGGCGGATCGGTACGCCAACCAGCATCATTTTGCGGGGTATATGGCCTGAAGCCATCTTATGGACGAATCTCTAGATATGGTTTAATAGCGTATGCATCTTCATTTGATCAAATAGGAATACTAGGACATAATCCCGATGATATTGGGATAGTTTTAGAAATAACGGCTGGAAAAGATCCGTTGGATGCAACATCTTCTAGTCATGTAGCTGCACCTTATAACAAGAAAGATTTTAAATCAAATCCCAAAATAGCTTACTTCCCCTCTTTGATAGAGCATGAAAAGTTGGATGAAAGTATAAAAGAGAATGTTTTACATACTATCAATCAATTGCGATTAGCGGGAGCGTCAGTTATCGCAAAAGATTTTGAGTTTGCTGATTACTTAGTACCAACCTACTATGTATTGACTACGGCAGAGGCATCTACCAATCTTAGCAGGTATGACGGTGTTCGGTATGGACATAGGTCTCTGTCCTCAGACAGTCTGGAGGATATGTATGTCAATAGTCGTACAGAGGGATTTGGTAAAGAAGTGAAGCGAAGAATCATGTTGGGTACCTATGTATTGAGTGAGGGATATTTTGATGCCTATTTTACTAAAGCTCAGCAAGTACGTAATTTGATCACAGAAGAAATGAGTAAGGTACTAGAGGATTGTGATTTTTTAATATTACCAACTAGTACGACCTTACCATGGAAAATAGGCGAAATGGCGGAAGACCCAGTATCTGTTTATTTGTCGGATATCTACACCGTTTTAGCAAATCTAACAGGTTTACCAGCTATAAGCATCCCTTCAGGTACTAATGTGGAAGGATTACCGTTTGGTATTCAGCTAATGTCAAAAAAGTATTCGGAATACGATCTCTTATCTATTGCAAAAAGCTTAAAACTTACTACTGCTACTTAATTTTTAGAAACATCTAAAGAATTCGGTTCACGGAAAAGGTTGGCACAATACTTGTGTTTTAACACAATATATATTATGATTATTATTAATATATAATATTGTGGAAATAGTTATTAATGTGTACCTTTGCGCCACCAAAATATGAGAAGTTTCTCTTTTTGGAAAAAAGCAAATAAAATACGGCTAAAACACATTTCCCCTAATATTATAGTGTGTAATAGCAACCCAGAATTCGATTTTAATTAAATAATTAACCCATGAACAGAATATTTCATACTGCTCTGCAGTGTAAAGTCATACTCCTAACCTTATTTATAGGGTTATCAGTATCTCCCGGTGCCTTCGGGAACGTGACTAACGAAATGCACAAGACTATTGAGGATAGAATTCTTAGTTTAGGCAGTTCTGTAGAGATTCAGTATAGCTCAGAAGTAAAAAAGAGAATAAATCAATACATCACTCGTCAAAGATCTATGAGTGAAGCGCTTATTGGTCGAAGTAGAATTTATTTTCCAACTTTCGAACACATTCTAAGAGAGAAAGGACTTCCTACTGATTTGAAATACCTTTCTGTTGTAGAGTCTGGATTGAAACCGGCGGCCACATCAAGATCTGGTGCTGCAGGATTGTGGCAGTTTATGAGACCGACAGGCAGAATGATGGGTCTTAAAATATCAAAAACGATAGACGAAAGAAGAGATATAGAAAAGTCAACAGCTGCAGCAGCTGATTACCTATTACAATTGTACAATCAATTTGGCGATTGGACACTTGCGATAGCAGCATATAACTGTGGTCCTGGAAACATGCGCAAAGCAATAAGAAGATCAGGTGGAAAAAGAAGTTTTTGGGAGATCAAAAAATATTTACCAAAAGAGACTAGGGAGTATGTGCCAAAATTCATAGCCATGACCTATGTAATGAACTACTACTATGAGCATGATCTTATGCCAGATATACCTAACCAGGATCTTATAAATACAAGTTCTGCAAAAGTATATGAGTCACTTGATCTTAAGTCTCTTAGTAAAGAATTAGATATTGATTTAGCAACTGTTCGTACGTTAAATCCTAGTTTTATTAGAAATTATATTCCTAAATCAGAAGATGGAATTTATAATCTTGTACTACCGACACCAGAGATGAGAATAGTTGCTGGAAAGTATAATGTTTTAGCGGCATTGCCCCTGTTGAATGATAGAGAAGATAAGGAAGAAGAAATAGTAAACATTTCAAGACCTCCTATTGAAATAAAAGATATACCTCAAGCTCAATATATTACTAAAAGTACGGGTAGCAACCCAAGTAAGGTGAACTCTATGTATGCACATACAGTAGCTTTGGGTAGAAAAAGAGATAAAGAATACGACTACAAGCCAGATGCTTATAAAATGGACAATAGAAAATATTCAATTGCTTCTATTTCTAAAATAATGAAATCATCTAGAAAGTCAATGTAAAATTTAGACAGGAGATTAATGATTAAATATATTGTTTAATACTTAAATTCTCCGATCCTTACGTCAGGGTCATAAAAGAAATTAGAAACACCATATGAAGTAATCTTTGTATGGTGTTTTTGTTTTAAGTTTGATTTATCAAACTTAAAAGTCAAGTAATAAATTAGAACCATGCTAATAGTCCAAGATGTATTAATAAGTGATGATATAATAGAACAAGAATTTATTTGTAATCTATCTGCCTGCAAGGGAGCATGTTGTTGGGATGGCGATTATGGTGCACCAGTTACAGCGGAAGAGGAAAAGACAATATCAAATATTTTAGATGTAATAAAACCTAATCTTCCTCTAGAAAGTCAGAAGTTATTAGAAGAAAAAGGGGCGTTCGATAATTTCGCTGAAGGGAACTGGAGAGGAACATCATTGCACCCTAATGGATCTTGTGTATTCATGACTTTTGATGAAGGAGGAATCGCAAAATGTGGAATAGAAAAGACACAGCAAACAGGAGCATTTGAATTTAAGAAACCACTATCATGTCATTTGTATCCAATTAGAGTGAACAAACAAGAGCCATTAAGTTTTGAAGCATGGAATTATGATGTGTGGGAGATCTGTTCTCCTGCTTGTGACCTTGGGAAGAAAGAATCTGTACCGGTTTATAAATTTTTAAAAGAATCTATTATTCGATATAAGGGAGAACAATTCTATGATGAGCTAGATCAAGCAGCTGAGCATATGAAGAAGGAGAAAAGTGATGAGAATTTGTGCTAACCTGATTATTACTTATAGTGTATATATTCTCATTCTAGATGGGATGCTAATGGTAAGCAAGTGATACTGGAAATTGTCAGATCAATAACGACATTAGAACATAAAAATTAGCTATTTCTTACTTATTGATACTATTTATCTAAAAAGGAAATTTATATTTGTGTAAAATTGGGTCTAAGTTTACCAAAGCAATTACTCTCCATGCGGCTATTACAAGTTGCGTAGCTAAAATGAAAATAGTTATATCTGAAAAACATTATTTAGCTCTGGACAGTTTATTAACTAGGTAACTTTAAATGCCTATTAGACTTAATATCTTAATACAAAATTGCAGCTATGAAAACTATGAAATATATATTACCGTTTTTTACTTTGATGTTGATCACAGTCTTTAGTTGTACATCAGAAGTAGATCCTTCTACCACAGAACCTGAAGAACCAGAGAATACTGACGGTTTATTTTGGGCAGACGAATTTGACGGAAATGGATCGATTAATTCAAATGTGTGGAACTTTGAGACTGGCGGAGGTGGCTGGGGAAATCAAGAAGTGCAGATTTATACGAATAACTTAAAGAACGTTTATAAAGAAGACGGAATACTAAAGATCAAAGTCATCAAAGAATCTAATGGTACATATACTTCAGCTCGTATCACTACACAAGATAAAATTGATTTTAAATACGGTAGGGTAGATATTCGTGCTAAACTTCCTAGAGTGGCGGGTACATGGCCAGCATTATGGATGCTAGGAGATAATTTTAGTACTGTAGGATGGCCATACTGTGGGGAAATTGATATTATGGAGCAGTTTACAGATAAGTCATCTGTAGATGCTACATGCCATTGGAATAATAATGGTAATACAGCTACTTACGGTCAATCTACCGAATTACCTAATCCAGCTGACTTCCATATATACTCTTTAGTATGGGAAGAGGGAAAAATTACAGTTTTATTGGATGATGTTCAGTTTTATGTAATTACTACTAATAGTACAATGCCTTTTGACGCTAACTTCTTCTTCATATTTAATGTTGCAATGGGTGGTACAAATGGAGGAACAATAGCTTCAGATTTTACAACTGATGTTATGGAAATAGATTACGTAAGAGTTTACGAATAAAAAGAATCAATATACGGTGGAGTTTTGATTTAGAAGCTCTCACAAGACCATATAAGTTGCTGAAGACTAAAGAAGATGCTTAGGTATTTCACAGTGTTGATTTGTTTATTAGTGATGCTTTCTTGTAAAGTGACTAAAAAAGACAGCTTAGGGCTTATTAGTGAAAATCTAAAAACAACTAATATTTCTAACCCTGAGTATTCAAAACTAAATCTGAACTTTCCAGATGATTGGCTAGGGTTCTGGGAAGGGGATCTTCATATTTACGATGAGATGGGTTTACAACAATCTCTTCCAATGGCACTTGATAATTCGATTACTGGTGTAAAAGGACAGTTCACTTGGGCAATAATTTATGGGACCGATTCTATAGCCGGTAGAAGAGACTATTTACTCAAAGAAGTAGATAAGAATAAAGGACACTATATGGTGGATGAGAAAAATGGGATTCTACTTGATGCTTATCTTATTGATAATGAGTTAGTGTCAGTATTCGAAGTGATGGGCAATTCTCTTACATCTACTTATTAAAAGAGAAGAAAATAGTCTGATATTCGAAATCATGATGTACAAATCTGAACCTACAAATATAACAGGCGATACAATAATAGGAATAGATACAATCCCTGCTGTGAAAAGTTTTAAACCAATCGTAAGACAGAAGGCTGTACTAAAGAAAAGAGATTTATCAACGAATCACAGTAATGGAACCACTTTTTATCTTTGATTCTCCATTGCCAAGTGTATAGTTTATTATAAATACATATACTCCTGGTTGCACAGCTTGCCCATTGAATTCGCCATTCCATCCACTTTGAGATTCGTTAAATAGCATATTAGTTTTCTCAAAAATAAGTTCGCCTGAGCGGTCAAATATTTGTAACGAATTCATGTTTTCTAACAAGCCATTATTGAATAGCATAAAGTTATCATTGGTGCCATCACCATTTGGACTAAATACATTAGGATAGAAAATTTCTACTTCATAATCTATGGTTAATATTACTGTGGCAGTAGCTATACATCCATTGATATCTTCTGCGGTAATTATGATCAATTCCTGATCGAAACTTATCTCTACTTCTTTTCCTTCAGCCAAAAAGTTTCCTTCTTCATCACTCCATATAATAGAATTCAATTGGTTATCATCGATATTTACATCAGCGGTTAGGATACCGTTTTTTTCATATTTTATAGTTACGTCTGGTTCAGTGATGATCTCAAAAGGTGGAGAGCTTGTAATCTCAAAAGTTTTATTTACTTCACATTCATACTTATCAAAAATTGATATTGTATGCATTCCAGTAGAAAACTGTATAGTTGAAATATCAGTAAATATTGATTCTTCATACTTATACGTAAATGGTCCTTCGCCTCCTATAAATGATGTAACTTCTATCGTTCCATCAGATCCTGCAAAACAGGAAGGATTGTTTACAACAAATTCAATATCACTAAATAGATCATTGTCTTCCATTATTCTCACGGTATCCTGCCCAACACAACCAAAAGACGAATCAGTACTAGTAAGTATAAATATACCAGGTGCATTGATAGTTAATATTTCGGTTGTCGACGCTATATCACCGTCGATCGTTGTCCATTGATAATTAAGGGTAGGGTTTAGAAGAGTCGTTACATCTATGATCTTTTCAGTATCGTTGCATCTCCAAGTATAATCTTCATTTAGATTCAATGTTGGATCATAAGAGTTGTCAAGCACTGTGAATGACTCAGCAGCGGTACATCCATTCACAGATGTTACAGTAAGCGTGTAATTACCTATGGATTGTAGATTAAGTATCTGATCACTTGATGTTTCGCTTGCAGATGTCCACAAGACTGATACAATATCACTACTTGAAGTATATTGTGCGACAGGAATATTTTCACTGCAGTCAAAATCATCGTGAGTTATCTCTAAATCAGGCTCGGTAAAATTAGCCATTACTTCAATAGTTTCGGAGATATTGCACCCATTGGTAGTGGTTACTGAAACGCTATAGATTCCACCTTCCGTCACTGTAGGTGATTCAATACTGGAAGAAAATCCATTTGGTCCAGACCATGCAACAGAGTCTATATTGTCAGCTGAAGATAGTAAGATGATATCAGATGCATTATTACAGTCTAATAATGGTGGACTTAGCGACACAGTTGGTATTTGATCATCAACTGTTACAGTGTTTGATATTGTTTGTACGCAACCAATAGCATTCAGAGGGACTGCATGAAAGGTAAATGTACCGTCACTGGTTGCGATATAATTTTCTGTTTTAGATACGGTGTCTCCTATTTCATTGAGCCAAAATATCTGAACTGAATCAGGGTAGTTGGTCGTATACTCAGCGGTCATCGCTGCGTTATCATTAATACAGTCTATTAGTGTTTCAGCTATTGTAAGATTAACATTTAGATCAAGTTCTATAAGTTGGAATTGAAAAAAAGTATCGCATGCTGTGGGAGAGGGGATATTGAATAAATTTGGTGTGCAAAACTCTACATTGTTGAATTCAAAACAATCATTTGCACAGATGTAATGTGTGTCTATTGGTAGGTCGACTCTAGTAAGAACCCTTATTTCTTGGAAAGTGATAGAACAATTATCTCTGTCTTCACAGGTAACATCAATATCGCTGCTGTAAGTTTGATCACAAAACTCGTATGTCTTATTAGGACAAAGTTCTACTAATGGGAGGGTATCTAGAGTACTTTGAAGTACTGTTATTGTGTAAGCAACATCGTCAGTACACTCGCACATCCCCCGACATGTTGCATATAGAGGATTGATACTCATAAGAGGTTTGATGGTATATGTTCCTGGTAAGTCCCAAGTAACTTCAAGGAGTGAACTAATGTTCAAACTGTCGAAATACATAGGAGTAGAATGTACAGTAAAACCTGTATTGGGTGTTATTTCCCAATCAATATATACGATGCTGTCCAATAATGCATTGGATACAAAAGGATTACATCCTGAGAGGTCTTCAAAAATCTGACTTGCTGGCTGGAAAAGTAAGGTGTCTGTAAAACCGGTGCAACTATGGTTGTCAAAAAGTTGATTGGTAACACCACAATCTTGTGCGCATTCTATATTTGTAGGGATTTGTTCTATACAAACTCCACTGATTACATTTACAGTATAGTCACAAACAGAACCATCGTACCCATCGATGTATAAGTAATATATATTGCCAGGAATAATTATTGTTGGATCAGGCTGAAGATCAATAGTTGCACTTGACGCTTCTTGTGTCGCACAAGCTATTTCAAAAGTTTCGCCAGGCAACATATTTATATTACAATCCATGTATAGACCAGTGGATAGCCCAGGGTTACTATTAGTGAAAGTGCAATTATCAAATGAAATAGAAATGTGTAATATTGGGTCGTCAGCAATGAATGATATCCATTGAGTATTCTCCGAAGTTCCAGTATTATTACAAACGGTAAGTGGCTGAGGTGAGGGCGATGCTTGTTGCAAAAGACTGCCAGTATACCCATCTAGTTCGGATCCACATAGATACCTAGCTTCGTCACAAAGGAATCCGTAATTTGCGGGGACAGAAAATATATCTTGGCCATTCATCTCTTGGGATAGAGATGCTAAAACTATGATGACAAATAACAGATATTTTCCCACTAATTATTTTGTTAAAATCAAACCGGATACAAAATTAGAAAAATCGGTTTCGATATCGCATAATAGATTGATTTATTGGGGAAAATGATGCAATAAAAGTCATATATTTTAATAGCAAATATATAAGTAGTTGATAAAAGGCTTAAGCGTAGTCTAAAGATAGATAGCTAAAGGGCTACTTGCTTACTACATAGGCATTTCATAAACACTGTAATATGAAATGGAATATGCATTTAAGCTGCTAAAAAGTGGCTGCAGAAGGCAGCCAATTCTCTTGGATATCTAGAGGGGGAAATCAATAAATTATTTATCTATTGAACATCATCCCCACGCAATTTTCTAAATCTTTTCCTTGCCTCTACTGCAAAAGTGCTACCTGAAAAGTCCAGAAATAACTTCTCATATAGAGGCTTGGCTTTTTCTGGTTTCTTTAGTACATTTTCATAAAGTTGAGCCAGTTCAAAAATTGAATTATCCGCTCTTATTTCTTCTGGGTAATTAAGAATAATTGTGTCAAAGGCTGCAATTGCTTGATCGTATTTTCTTTGTTTTGTGAATATCGATGCTTTGTTATATAAGATATCATCTTCAAGTCCATGCTTAGGAAAAAGGATCAATATAGAGTCCATTTTTCCAAAAGCTTCATCAAATTTATTTTGAAAAATCAATTGTTCAGAAGTTGCAAACATTTGTAAAGGGACCGCTGTAGTATCTAATCCTAAATTATCCATTATGAATACTGATCGATCAATAGCATCATTAGATATAAGCTTAGAAGTTGCAGTTTTTAAAATATCAAATTGCTCTTGTGCCCATTCAAAATCCCCTCTGTAGTAGGATAACATTGCATTTCGAAACCTAGCTCTTTCGCCCAATATTCCTTCTTTCATTGCCTTGTCCACTTGGCTGTAAAGTAATGTTGATTCCCAAACATCTCCTTGCATTAAGAGATAGTCGGCAAGATTTAGTTTTGCATTTGCAACCACATACTTATCTACACCAGCGAATGATATCATCTCTTGTAGAATTATCACTGCAGTATCTAAATTATTAAGATATAAAGCTTCGAAGTCAGCCAATTCTGACATCAGGACAGCTGTTTGTCTATTTCTTCCAAACTCATCTAAAAACGAGTTGTATTCGTTTTTAAGAAGAACTAAATCTTGTTTTGTATAGTCGTAATTTCCTGTAATTTTTCTCTTCTTAGCATTCAGCAATCCTCTTTTAGCATCGAGATAGTAACTAGAGTTTTCACCTTTGGTCTCTGTGATATATGAAAATGCATCAATTGCCACATCATATGCCCTATCGTTGTATGCTATCTCCGCTACTTCAAAAACTCTGCCTCCATTTTCTTCATTTTTACGATCTGCACTTCTTGCTTGACGAAAAGCTTTTTTATACTCCTTTCTATAGATAAACGTCCATTCTAATACCTCGTTGTATAGTTCATTTGGCTCATCTTCTTGTATCCGTTCGTACAGTTGTTTTTGTAATTCAAGGTAGCCCTCTTCGTCTAGATTTCTACGGAATAAATTTATCAGATTATTGATATTGTTCTTATACCGTTCTATACTATTAAGGTATCCATTTACCATTTTTGGAATATTTCCTTTTCGGAAATAGAGATCAGCAAGATTATAAGAGAAAGTATTTTTCCTTTTGACTAATTTTTCGCCTTTCTCATATACTTGGATAGCAATATCATATTTAGCCAATGAAGTAAAAGAACTCCCGATTCTGCTAATAACTCCTACATCGGCAGGCATGTTTTCTATTGCCTTTTTGTATTGTTTGTCTGCGTTTTCACTATCAGATTGTTTTTCGAATAGATTGCCATAAGTAACATATAATTGGATGTCTTTTGGTCTATTTTTGATTTGACCTTTTATCGCTTTTTCGGCTTCACTATATGATTCTACTGCGATCAGAGACTCTATATATCTATTGAAGTAGTAGTCGTTTTTCTTTGTCTTATTGAACAGTTTGAGATACATAGATGAAGCCTTCTCGTATTCTCCTGATTGGTAATACTGATTGGCTAATCTAGAATCTTGTGCAGATAGACCTATTGAAAATATAGATATGAGTAGGATTAGTAAAAAAGATCCTAAATTTTGACTAGTCCACTGCAAAGGGATGGAGCATTCGCCATTTTTTTTCCAACCTAAAGCTCGAGATTCGGATCTTTTTTGGATTGAGGCTTTTTTTTGCAAGAATATCTTTCTTATAACTCCGACGCAAGCATCGGAGAAGTTAATGATTAAAAATCGCATGTATTCTTTTTTGTTTTGAATACTGTTTAGTCAATGGACTAAAGTATATTCTGATTGAATGACGAAATTACTAAAATTGAAACACAATTTCTGATTCATTCCTACAACGTGGTATTTTTCATTATTGTTTCATGGATGGAGGGTATTAATAAAGAAGTAACAAATTGAGAGACTGACCTTTACTCTTATGAAACCTGCCGCTAGTCGTTTCCATAATCAGAGACAGAGTAAAATATTGATATTTGGGCAAAAAAAATTTCAATGTTAAAATTCAAGTCCATTATTATTTTTCTGTTTGTATTTATAAGCTGTCAATCTCAAGAGAGTAATTCACAAAAAATTAAGGGGTTTATAAATGATATAGAGCATAAGCGAGATGCTAGATTGCTTCTCGACACTATTTCTAATCTGCCAATGGGAGTAGGTTTATCAAGGTCAATGTTATATATGGAAATGAAGTATGTAAATCAAGATTCTGCATATTTTGTGATTGATAGTTATATAGAAAAACTCGAAGGTGGATCTTTACAGTTCTCTAAAAGCACATCTGAGAATGCCAATAATTATATTAAAAAGCAGCTTAATTATTTTTCGAAGAGCTTTAATGGGAATTTTAGTTTTACGATTTCTTCCTCAGACTTTCATGAAAGCCAGAATATCATGTTTGGTAAAACAAAGTCACCATATACATCCTTGTCATCTTTGATTACTAAACTGTTAGCGGGAGAGCAGATGAAACACCTCAGAGTATTGAAAAGTGTGGAAAATAACTACGATGCTCAATTGATTAAAGCAGCTAACGGTAATTGGATGATAAACTTGAGGGGTAAACTGGAAGGTAAAAAATATTCGACCCTCGGTAAAGATCATGAATTACATTATGTGAAATGTGGATCAGAGTATTTATATCCTCCAAAAGAAATCCCCGAATGGAAGCGAAACCAAGTTATAAAAGGGAATATACCAGTAGGTATTCAATATGCCAGTAATAGTTTTTCAAATAATACTACATCTATCAGCGAATTCCAACATGAAGAAAAGCAATATGATTGGAGTGTGATAATAAACGTTGAAACAAAAGATTTTGTAGCTAAAGATAGAATCGAAGCAGCGGGAGCAGTTAATCTGCAAGTGGTTTCGGATGAAGTGGTATCACATTCACTTCAAGTTGCTATGTACTTGGGGAAATATACTTTTGATTGCGACGGAAATACAATAAAAATATTACACGCAACAGACGGGGGAATAATAGGTAGTAAAAATTTACCCTGGAAAAAAATAGTAATCAAGGATGAAATGAACAAAGTGTTACATACATTTATTAAAGGTGAAAAGTCGAAAGTTGATTTAGAAAAAGAAGAAAGGAAAGGTTTGTTTACTGAAATTTTTATCAATAAACATGAAGAAATTTTAATTCCTTTTGATGTTGATTTGCTTATTTCAGAAGCACATACTCCGGATCTTAATGATGAGGTGTTAGTGATGAAGAGATACAGTGTTAAGAATGCAGAGAGTCTATATGATGTAAATCAAGGGGTGCGGGCAAAATATGAATTTAGGTTGCCAGAAGAGCAATCAATTACAAATATGCGACTCTCCAAGATTGTAGATAATAATGGTCGAAATATCTTAGAGAGGCAGGGGAAATTAATTGACGAAATAAATCAAGCGAATATAGATGCAGGCAAACGCGAACGAGTGGGTGCAGTACACCTGAAAGGTTTTCTTTTTAATTATGATGACTTTGAAAATCAAAAACGTGTTTATAATTTAGATATCATCCTGTTTGAAAATATAAGATCTGACGTCGATGAAATAATAATTGAGGGAGATTATGATTTGATTGTGCGTGATGTATACGGCCCTACCAAGATTAAGTTTGTTGATACGATTAGGTTAGATGGACTCGCAACATCCAACACGGGCGGCAATATTGTGGAGCAGAAAGGTGACTTTCTAAAACCTAATTATGTTCAGTTAAGTAGTGTTTCTGATAGTCCTAGTTGGATGGGATTAAGAGCGGAGTATAGTCTTGATATAAAAGAAGAGAGCTTGCACTTTGTAAAGCTGAATAGGGAAAAATCGAAAGTGGAATTTCTTACAGACAATAGAGGGTGTGATCTCATAGACGGTCACAGACAACAATTTGAGAAAAGAATAATGTTTTATAAAATGAATCGCAACTATAGAACAGATTCAGAAATTAATGACCCTAATCTTATTCATAGTGTATATCAAAGGGATCCTGAAGGGGGTAAAATTAAATTTGCAGTCTGGGGATATGACGGGTTATCTAAAGGGAGTACTTATGCAAGAGGTAAAGCAAAAATTACGTATCTAGGCTATAATAAAGATGAAGAACAAACTGCATCTCTGCCATTAAATGTGATTAACAATTTAGTAGAATATTCAGTCGAGCGTACAACATTCCAATTCGAGAAATCATCATTTGACGAAACGAGTACTGATCAGGTAGAATATTTCAAGTATAATATTACTATGGAATCCAATGATTTGTTTATCAAGTCTTTCGTAGTTAAAAATGAAAATGGAGAGATAGTGAGCCTTCCAGATTCTAAGAGGTGGGGAATCTACGACAACAAAGCCATCACGATTAATAAGAATGCGCCTTTGGAAAAACTTCAAATTGAAATTAATTATTATAAACTTGGTGAGTTTCTAACAGAAGTGGATTTTGAAATGTCTATGGATGTAAATCAATAACGTTTCGGGAATAAGATCTATACTTTCATTAAGATTATGCTTTTGACTTTTTTTAAATAAATTTTTGAGCTGTATTTTGAGGATAGAAATTATCTGCTGGGATACACCAAAAGAGCGTTCTCTAGCATCTAATAATAAAGTCGCGACTGGAAAATATTTTAAACATAAAGCATACAAAACACTTTGTCCGCTTATAAAATTTCCAGACTATGAAATATCAAGCTCTCCCTAAATGGGACAAAAACAGACCAGAATTCCTACAAATAGGATTTATTCTAGCTATCGGTTTTGTGTTGATGGCGTTTAATTATACTACTTATCCTATTGACGAACCTTATGCTACTTCAGATTTATGGGCAGACGATGAGACTTTGGAAATAATTCCTCCCCGAACTCCTAGTGAGCCGAAAAAGCTGCCACCCCCACCAACTCCAAAAATAGAAACAGTGATCGAAGTAGAGCCGCGAGACGAACCTATATTCGAGGAAACTAAATCTGAAGAAATCTTTGATGAACCAACTAAGAGTTCAGATGAAATAATAGATGATTTCGCAACACCTATTAAAGAAAATGCCCCAGCTATTGTAACACCAATTATAGTTGAAACGCCAATAGATGAAGAACTAATACTCATAATGGCAGACAGAATGCCTGTCTATGGAGAATGTAGCTTAGATGGTGATGAATTGGTGAGAAGAGCATGCACAAACAAAAGTGTGATTAATACGATCTATTCCTCACTGAAATATCCTGCTATGGCAAGAGAGAGTAGTGTGCAAGGTACAGTGATTGTCTCATTTATCGTAGCAAAAGATGGGAGCGTTCAAGAAATAGAAATCATTAGAGACATAGGAGCAGGATGTGGAGAGGCCGTCTTGAAAGCAATGAAAAAACTAGGTAAGTTTTATCCTGGAAAACACAATGGGAGACCAGTGTCTGTGATTTATAAATTGCCTGTAAAGTTTAAACTGCAATGATTCTTTGAGTTGTTAAATGGTTAGTTGTTGAATTTGTTTCATGTAACTCATTAAATGCAAGGTGTTGACTTAGAATTGAAGGCGTTTCTTACGTCAAGTGGTTGTATAACATCGTTGTAAAGTGTTCAAAATCACTATTATCGATGTAAGATAGCGGCAAGGGGTATTACCTGTCAATAAATAATAATTCGAAATTAAAAGAATCCCCAAATCACATACCGTTATGGATTGAAAATTCAAAATATATACCTATTTGTTTATCTATAATCAAAATCACAATTGTACCGCTGTGCAAAGCAAGATAAAGCACTGTAAATTAAAGCCTTTCAAGCACTAACATGTTGTCTTAATTCACTACCTTTGTGGCGAATTTAAAAAGCATCAGGCGATATGTCTAGAAATATATATTCAGCGCTGTTAATTTTTACAGCAATTTTGTTCTCTTTTCCTGCGATCTCTCAGGGCCACAATCATGATGACCATAGTGGTCACGATCATGATTCTCATGCTGGTCATGACCATGGAGCGCATGAAGGACACGATCACGCTGCACATGCAGGTGGAGATCACGATTCTCATACGCCAAATTGTAGCGGAGACCATGGAGATCACAAATACGATCCAGCGGCTACGGCTATTCATCACATTAGTGATGCAAATATTTGGAGTATTATGGAGTTTCCAATTCCGCTACCGATGATTTTGAAATCAGATGCAGGTATAGATATGTTTATGTCTAGCAAATTTCATGTAGCATCTATGCATCATGAAGACGGACACGCATCATACAATGGATATGTAATGCATGAAGGAAGTGCTTACAGAGTTAACCAAGCTGGTTTTCCTATGGACGGTTCAGTAGATCACGGTCCATTTACACATGGTACAGAGATGGTTGATGGTAAAGAAAGAGACGTAAAGTTTGTTTGTTATAATAACACACCATATAGAATAGAACAAAGAACGACACTTGATGGTGGAGTTCTTGGTGGAGGAATTACTAATTTCTGGGATTTTTCACCTACTAAGAACGTGATAGCAATGTTCTTATCATGTTTGATTCTTTTCTTCTTGTTTAGAGGAGCAGCAAAAAAATATAAAACAAACCCAGAAAAAGCACCAAGTGGTTTACAGGGTATGTTGGAAACAATGGTCGTATTCATCAGGGATGAAGTGGCTATTCCTTTTATTGGAAAAGAAAAGTACATGAAGTTCTTTCCATTCTTATTGTCATTATTTTTCTTCATTTTGGGACTTAACCTTTTTGGTCAGATTCCACTATTAGGAAGTGTAAATGCAACGGGTAACTTGACGATCACAGCTGTATTGGCAATTATCGTTTTGATACTAGTAAGTGTAAATGGAAATCTAGACTACTGGAAGCATATCTTTTGGATGCCGGGTGTACCTACTTTTGTAAAGCCACTTTTGGCAGTAGTAGAGGGTATGGGTATCTTTATCAAACCATTGACATTGATGTTGAGATTAGCGGGTAATATTTCTGCAGGTCACATTGCAATATTGAGTTTCATTGGATTGATATTCATCTTTGGAGATTTATTCGGTGGTATCGGTAGTGGTATGGGATTAGCGGTAGCGACACCTCTTACATTATTTATGATGGCGATTGAGATTATCGTAGCATTTGTTCAGGCATTTGTATTTACGATCTTGACAGCTTCATACATTGGTGCAGCAACAGAAGAGCACCACCATTAATTAAGTATTGAATTTTTTATTTTTTAATATATTATAATTTTAATAATCATGACAGGAACTTTAGCAGCAATCGGAGCAGGTCTTGCAGTAATCGGAGCAGGTTACGGAATTGGAACAGTAGGTGGAAAAGCTATGGAAGCAATTTCAAGACAACCTGAAGCATCTGGAGACATCAGATCAGGTATGATTTTAATGGCAGCATTCATTGAGGGTGCAGCATTGATCGCTATCCTACTTTCAATCTTTATCCAGTAATTACCGGATTTAGACTGAATGTCAGAAGAAACAGAGAGAGCTTGCAATGCGGTTGGCGGAGCGGCTTTCTCTTTTTACTTCTTTTTAAAATTAAGAATATCAATAAGCCCGAAAGGGACTAGTAAATAGCAAAAGACTTAGAATATGTTTTTATTATTAGATTTTATACCGTTTCAACCATCTCCAGGATTAGCAATATGGGGATTAGTAATCTTCCTTTTATTTTGGGCAATCATGGCAAAAGTGGCATTTGGCCCTATCGCTAACGCTCTTCAGACAAGAGAAAATGATATCCAAGATGCATTGGATTCTGCAAAATCAGCCAAAGAGGAAATGGCTAACTTGAAAGCGGATAACGAGAAGTTATTAGCAAAGGCTAGAGAAGAAAGAAGCGAAATGCTAAAAGAAGCTAAAAACGCTAAAAATAAAATGATTGCTGATGCAAAAGAAACTGCAAAAGAAGAAGCTTCTAGAATCATGGTTCAAGCGAATCAAGATATCGAAAACTCTAAGAAAGCTGCCATGATGGAAGTGAAGAACGAGGTAGGCGCTATCGCTCTTAGTATTGCTGAGAAAGTAATCAAAAAAGAATTAGCAGGTAACTCAGAGCAAGAAAGCTTTGTGAAATCGCTAGTAAAAGATATAAACCTGAACTAATAAGTTCTCAGGTACTTAAAAAGTATACTATTCCACTTAGTCGATTGAGCTAGGTGAAATGAAAATATAATGGTCTGTAACTGAATGTTGCAGACCATTTTTTTGTGTTTAAGCTATAGTTTTTTGCTCCTACTCTGAAGTATAGCGCCCATCACATTAATAATAAATATTTGGCTTGAAGCTATATTTAATTTGAGGGGTAGTCCGACTTCGCTGAAGTCGCCATAGATTTAATTTAGATGTTCTAACATAGTTGGACTTCTCTGAAGTCCTTAGATTGTTTACTTATACATGGGTTGAGCCAAGATATCAAACATTGATTACAGAACAGTCAGATTATGTAGAAATAAGATAAGGTTTTGAATATGGATGCCTTGAGGATCGGATAAATGCAGCTTAGTTAATTCCAATGATCGTAAATTCGTTTCGATATAGGGTCCATCATATTAATAATAAATATTTGGCTTGAAGCTATACTTAATTTGAGATGATAGTCCGACTTCGCTGAAGTCGCCATAGATTTAATTTAGATGTTCTAACATAGTTGGACTTCTCTGAAGTCCTTAGATTGTTTACTTATACATGGGTTGAGCTAGGATATCATACATTGTTATTGACACTTAAGTTGAGATAAGGGTTTAACAAAGCGAGAATCACGAAAACAAAAAAGAGGCTGCCTCACATGAGACAACCTCTTTTTAATATTTATCGATAGAGGAAACCCTCTAACTTCTTTTATTATCTAATAATAGTAATATCACCATTTCTTACTCTATCTCTTCCATCTTGTGTATATCTAACTGAGTATACATATACACCAGGCTGAAGGTCTGTAGTTCCATACTTTCCATCCCAAATAATCGCAGTAGTCAACGGACTATAAGGTGCAGCAATCTCGAAAACAAGATTACCCCATCTGTCTAATATTTGTACTGAACTTACTACTACTTCTGGATCACCAGTAAATACTTGCCAAACATCATTTTCGCCGTCTCCATTTGGAGATATGATATTTGGAATATCTACTGTGAATATCGGATCAGGCTCAGTCACTTCTACTTCGATTGATCTTTCTACAGAACATCCATTGTTATAGAATACTGTCACTATGTAAGTTGTATTCACAAGTGGAGTTTCATTTGATAATGTGAAACAGCCTATCTCGTCACATACAACAGTTCCATTTGCTGTCCATACTACAGAGTCTATTGCTAGACCAGTGAATATAGCTTGCTCAATACTATAGCTAGATGAATCTCCTAGTATCAATTCAGTCGATCCCGTGATTGAAGGCATTGGCTCGGCTGGTATAGTTACCGTTTCTGAAGTTTCTGCAGAACAACCATTACCATCTGTTACTAATATATTGTATGTACCTGCCATCACTTCACTCATTTCTGGGATGTCAAGACCTTCTGATGTAATGGTATAGTTTCCATCTCCGTTCATAGGTACAATGTTCAACATAGTAAGTGAATCCTCGTAGCAATCAATAGGATCAGCCATAGCAGTTACCTCAGGGTTTTCGAATATTGTGAATGTCACAGAATCTATAAAGTCTTCACAACCGAAAGGCTCTATCCAAGTATAAAGTATCGTATGTGTACCTATACCAGCTGCAGTAGGATCAAATGTACCAGATAAAGGATCTACTCCTGTACCAGAATATGTACCAGATCCATCACTTGTATTATCTGTAAGTGTCGCTAGGACATCTACAGTGGCTAAGTCAGTCGCAAAACAGAAATCAGTTACGCCTCCCATTGCAGATACTTCAACTGAAGCTTGTATACATGCTGATGTTTCACAAGTTCTAGTCATCATTACATCATCACACGCACAATCACTTATTGCTACTACTCTTATTGCTACGTCTGTTCCCTCAGGGAGATTATCCGCTAAGTATGTAGTTGTCGATTGGATTCCTTGAGACATTTCTGTTCCGGTACCAATCGTCAAGAAGATTTCGTAGTCAGTTGCACAATCTACAGCTGCCCATGAAAACGATACATTTGTTTCTGACGGAAGACAATCTACATCACCAAATACTAACTCTGGCTCTACAGTAATTGTCGACGGTGCAGAAGCATCACTACAATTATTACCATTTGCAACATCTACAATAATATCAAATGTTCCTACAGTATTGAAGGTTGCTTCATATTCGTTTGGATTTGCTGTCGCTGTAATTGTTACATCAGATCCTCCCCAATCAATTGTTTGACCAGGTAGGTTAGATCCAGTAAATGTGATTGGAATCGTAGAGCCAATACAAATAGGATCAAGTGCGACATCAAATGATGCAGTTGGTTCCTGTAATATGTTCACAACAATATCATCAGTATATCCACCACAACCATTTTCTGTATATTCTACAAGGATTGTAACTGGTCCTTCTGGTAATCCATTAGGATCAAATTGAGTTCCTGTTACTCCATCTCCAGACCAGACAAAATCACCTAAACCATCACCAGTACTATTTACTGCTGCCATTAAGTTGATAATGCCATTTGAACCGGTTACACAATAGTCTAATGGAATGGTCGCATCGATTGTTACATCTACTGTTGGACAATCACTAGCTGTGCACATTGCGTCATCAATACTTCCAGAACATCTACTGTCTGTCAATACTTCTACAGAAATCGAAATTATATCACCAGGATTTAGACCTATTAATGTATAAGTCAAATCAGTTGTAATAAATGGCGGGTCAACTGATCCGTCTGCATTAGTTACTGTTACAGAGTATCCTGTGGCTCCAGCAATTGCATTCCATCCAAATGCTACATTGTCTAATTCTTGTGTAGTACAGTTAACACTTATTTGTTCTAATTCAGGTTGTACGAATACT
>CALKXE010000062.1 GCA_938003955.1 uncultured Saprospiraceae bacterium
GAAGGATATTTCAGCTTTGCAGATGAAGGGTTAATGTGAAGCATTGAAAAATTACAGGATTACGACATAGATCCAATAATACCAATTGTGTTTCAATTTGCCGCATAAGGATATTGGTAAATGCCGAGATGAGAGGGATGGCTTGCGCAGCAAACACCCGATATTGAATGTTGCAGACGAATGTATGCGGCAAATTCAATAGTAATCGGTATAATATCTACCGAATCCAATTAACATTCATTACTTTTATACTTCATTGAATATTTAAACAGCAGTTCACATGACACTAAAGCAATTAATCAAGCTAGAAGATAAAGCCAGAGAAGTATGGGTAATAAGTCCTACGCTACACTATGATACTGAAAACAAAGAATTTTCAGAATTGGTAAGTGTAAACTTGGGCGAGAAAACGAAATACCGATATATCGTACCCGCTACTAAGACCGTTGAGAAAAACTTAAAATTGTATAAAAAACTGTACAACGTTTCTGAGGCAGATATAGCTAAAAACTTCTTGATTCTTCCTGATTCTGAATTTATTCCTTTCATGGAGGAAACAGCTATATACGATGCATCAACCAATTGTGTAGCTTGTGCAGCTCCAGCCACTGAAGATAGCAATGATGTAATCAAATTCAACGCTACAACTTCAAAAACTATGGCTAAAGCATTCAAATCAATATGGAAAAAGTATAAGAGAGTAAATCCATAAGAATAAGATACATTCTGATTTCTCTAGGTTTTCTGATAGCTTTCGTTATCCGAACCAATTCAATTTCATCTCTTGCCTTTAGTCGCGAGATGGTATGGGCATATAATAAATTATGAATTGGGGAACTGAGAGTATTAAGAAGCTTAAAAATACATGACCCATTCTACCCTTCCATCTTTATAATCTTAGTCTCGTACTTCTTAAAATCTACACCCTGCTCCTTAGCTATTTTCATTGCTTTCTCTAAGGTAAATTTTACTTTTTTTGAATCCCCTACATCATCGTAAAGAGACGCTAATAAATCCAGATAAATCAATGAATTAGGATTTATCTTACTTGCATCCTTGGCTAGTGAAATTGCTTCTTTCGTCTCATTATCGTTACGACCAGATTTGGTAGAGAGATATCTTCCTACTATATACATCAACTCATGGTCGTTGGGACTATTATCTAGGTAATCTTCCGAAATTTTGAGTACATCAGATGTATTGCCATCCGCAATTAATCGATTGACATAATAGTGTGTTGCTTGTTTCACATTATCCTTAGACCCCAGCTTAGTATATAAGACTGCAGCCTCATCAAGCGAAGGTCTTGGAACAGCATTATGAAGTGTCCTATAGGTAAGTACTTCTAAAGTTCTTTTCACCTTAGCATCTCCAAACTGTTCGATAAAGTCCTCTTTATTATCACATATATAATCATACTCCTTGGAAAAAGTGCTGCTAACAAAATCCATAATGAATTTTCTATTCTCAGTTGTACTCCAGTCATTTTGAGTAGCAAGATATTTAGATGCTGCAGCTTTACTACTCCCATCCATAAACTCAAGTCTTAGATATGCTTCTTGACGCAATACTTCAGGCGGTAGTTCTCCCTCTCCTAAAACTGCCAATACCTTCTGTGAAGACTCATCAACTGTCTCATAACTTTCTAATATTTTGGCTCTTCGAGTTGCTTCAGATATTGAAATGTTACCTGTTGCTGGATCTATTGGTTTTGAAGATTGAGTTTTTTCCTTTTTGGGTTCAGCTTTTACAATATCCACTGATTTAGGGTTATTCTTTTTTTCAGAAGCTGGTTTTGTAATTTTAGGTTTTGAACCGCCTGAAATTGTGCCATCCTTTCTTCTCACCGCTGTAGCATCAGAAACAAAATAACTATTAGGATCTAGAGCCCCTTGTCCAGCATTCAATAGCTCATCTATTGTAAGTTCTTTATCTACTTGGTATTTGATTAGTCCATTTGGATCCAATATGTACATTGTTGGTA
Source organism: uncultured Saprospiraceae bacterium (assembly GCA_938003955.1). Classification (GTDB taxonomy): domain Bacteria; phylum Bacteroidota; class Bacteroidia; order Chitinophagales; family Saprospiraceae; genus CAJXUU01. The sequence continues at coordinate 1,985 of CALKXE010000062.1, forward strand.
AGAAGACTACATCGTATTTTTGCCTCAGATCAGCTGCCCTTGAAGGATTCTGCATATTGACCCGATAGTTGATAAAGTGTTCGTTGAAAAAATTTGCAACATCCTTGTTTTTGAATTTCTTTTCCATTCTCTTACAAGGGATACACCAATCTGCATAAGTGTCTATGAATACGTTTTTGTTTCGCTCCTTAGCAATGCTCATTATAGCTGCCAGACTGCCATCCATAAAACGAATGCCATCTTGAGCGCTTGTTGTAGCACTCCAGAAAAATAACATTATTAATAGTATTGTATTACTTGTCTTCACTTCAATCTAGATTTTTGGTTAGGCGGGATTGACCATTGGTCTAGTTTTGATTTATGCTTTTTTCTGTTCTACTACTTTCAACATCATTTCTAATGCTTTTGGAGCGTCTCCTGCCTTTTCCGCATTTTTCACTCCTTTCTCTAGTACTTTTTTCGCTTCACTATAATCATCCATAAGCATCAATGTTTTAGAGTAAGCCAATGCACTATTTACAGATTTTGCTTTCTTGAAGTACTTTTTTGAAATGTCCTTACTCAATTTTAGCATGTCATTTTCTGCACCAAATACAGTGTGCAGCGTTAGTATGATATCATTTACCTTTTCAACTTCACCTTTCATGTATATTTTAGAAAGGTCCTTCGCTGCAGAAGCATACAGTCCACTATTTTTCATGCTCTTAGCATAAGTCATTGTAGCATTAAGGCTATACTCTTTTTCACCCGTAGATAATGAACTAGATTTTTGGATTGCTTCTTCTAGTAGTGTCTCTGTCTCGTATTCTATCGCTTTGTTTACGGTGTTGTTACAAGCTGATTTAATTTTCTTATCAAAATCTTCGACTCCAATAAGGGCAACTATTGCTTTTTTATTTTCTATCATCTTGTCAAAAATCTTAGAATCAGCATCTACTGTAGCAACGTAGTAGAATTTAAGTTTTTGCTCTTCCGTAATATCAGGATTTGATTTCAGATAGTTATTTGATATTCTAAGGCTTGGTTTACTCGCTTTATTCAACGCCTCTACATAGCTATATACCACATCATAAGACCTATCTCCTGTATCATATTTCTCTTTGAACTTTCCACTGGTATCATAACTCTTCAATACCATCTTCGCCATTGATATCAGTCCGTCTCCTTTCTTACCACCTTTGACCTTTTTTACCACTTTGCCTTCTCCATCAAGGAAAAACATTGTTGGATAAGCTGACACAGGATAACTGCTATCGAACGTTCGACCATTCTTAGATTCCATATCTAGTTTCAGGTTGATAAAATTTTCATTATAAATCGCCCCTACATCTGCTTTTACGAATTCCTGTTTTGCCATTCGTTTACACGGCCCACACCACTCTGTATAAGAATCTACAAATAAGAGCTTATTTTCTTCTTTGGCCATCTCAATAGCTTCTTGCCACTTCACATGCACAAATTCAATACCTTGAGAATAGCTAGATAAAGAGATAGAAAATAAAAAAAAGAAGATTATAGAACGTTTCATTGAAATCATATTAGTTAAAAGCAAAAATAAATATAAGTCGAGAATTTGGATTCTCATAATGGGAATTTGAATGCTGTTATACACTCCAAGGATTAGAACGTAAAAATATAGATCTCAGTTCGTGAATTGATAAGGAAATTGGGATTTAACATGATGGTAACGTGTAATGTAAGAAACATGGCTTTCAAAGCATATTCTTTCACCCCATTGGTTCATTATCTTATCTGTTATTCTATAATTGAAATTCTAATTTCACCCACATGGGTCTATCCCTGTTCGTGAGTGGCACTTACCTTTCCCATTCAAAAAATTATAAAGGTTTTTTTCAATTCGAATGTAATAATTAATGATCGTCCACAATTTTGATAATAAATGAACCTACGAAACACAATTCTATCATTTTGTTCCATAGCTTTCCTAAGCCTATTCGCTTCGTCTTTATCCGCTAATAATCTATACTGGGTAGGCGGCCAAGGCAATTGGACCAATACAGCCAAATGGTCAACATCTAGCGGAGGTGCACCAAGTACATCTCTGCCTGATGAGAATACAACGGTAATCTTTGACATCAATTCCGGTTTATCCGCTGGAAACAATGTCAATATCCCAGGAGGAGAACATTCAGTTGAAGGTTTTGTAGTGACGGGAATAACTACAAATTTTAAAATTAGATTTATTGGTACTAATTCCGACCCTACAGTTATGAATATTCATGGAGATCTCAATCTACTCACAACGCATAGTATGGTATACGCTGGAGATGCCCTTCATCGTTGGGAGTTCCATGGTAAGAATACTGGAAGTCAAGAAATCAAATCATCTGGAAAAAATTTACATTATATAAGATTCCCTAACGACGATAAAGATTATCACCTTAATGGCGACCTTCTTGTAACTGATTTTATATCCTATATTGGTGGAAATCTGAATACTAATAATTATAATATAACAGCTGAGGAATTTAATGTATTGAATAATGGAAGTGCTACAACCTCCCAAAAGAACCTAACTCTAGGCACAAGTACAATCAATTGTGATAAATATAATGCCGAACTAACCTATGGAGCACTTAATATCACGGGGAACTATACACTAAAAGCTAAAACATTTTTTGGGGCACCTTCGCAAACCAATGATCCTACAACTCATCCAAAAATTATATTGAAGGACTACGAAGCAAGTTCACTCTTTGACAATAATTTCACTTGTACAGATTGCTTAATTGATACGCTTATTATTGAGAATTCGTTTGATACAAAACTTCAAGGTAGCTTTGTAATAGAACATCTTTTAGAAATAATAGAACCTGGCAATACTATTTTTTTTAATGTTATCAACTCCATATCTAACCAAGTCACCGTCAATGGTCAAGTAATCACTCCGAGTGTCACAGGGTGTGATGATAGAACTGCCTTCCAAGGATACAATTCCGATATTATAGATTTGCACCGATCAACTGGTAGCTTGACTATTAACGGTGTTATATTGAAGGACATTCAAGCGCAAGGAGGAGCTAATTTCATTGCCAACAACAGTATTCTATTAGGTTCTTCCTCAGGATGGACATCGACCAATACTCCTTCATCCCAAACTTATCAATGGATAGGGAATAGTGGAATAAATGTTGATTGGGATAATCCTGACAACTGGAAACTAGCAAATGGCACAAATAATGGCTGCATTCCTATTGCTATCGACAATGTCATCATAGACAACAATGCAATAAATGATATGCGGATTCCTGAGGGCGTCACAGCTAGATGTAATGATTTCTTGTGGACTAAATCATCGGCTGCATCTCTAATTCTTGATGGTAATTTTGCTGATGATGCAATCCTTATAATTAGCGGTCACTTTTTTTTAAGCGACGTAACAAATGTAACTGCGAATGGATTATATGAACTAATATTAAATTCGAACTCCAATAATGAAATCCAAACTAACAGCGTAAGCTTACCAAACATAACACTTATAGGAAACAGTGGACAATGGAAATTAAAAAGTGATTTCATTTGTGGTTTCCTAACATTAGAGTCTGGCACTTTGATTACTTCAAACTTTAATATTGAGGCGAATAAATTTCTTCTCATGGAAGAACACCCCAAGTCTCTTTTTCTAGGTTCTTCATATATCAAAGTAAACGGCTTGTTAGATTTAGCGCCAACAGGTGTTTTTCAAAATATATTCATAAATGCTGGAACGAGTTTCATTGAATGCGAGGAACTTGATTATAGGACCGTTACTCTTCATGATATTCAGATAAATAATACCGTTGACGAAAATATAGGTAATACTCAAAATGGTAATAATCCAGATGATATACTAACCGCTAATCAACTAATACTCAATGGGAGTGGTAAAGTTACAATGCTCGCAGACATAACCTTAAATACGCTCATCCTAAAACAAGATAATGCCTTACTGCACATGGATCCTAATGAATCATTATTTATCAACGAATCAATCATCAGTGAAGCATCTATTGCCAACCCAGCAACTATCCAATCCTCGTTAGCTGGAACTCAAGTATCTATCACAAAAAGTATCGGAAACCTATGTATCACAGGTCCTATCAACTTTCAAGATATCCATGCTGACATGAATGGTGTTTTCCATTCTCCCCTAGGTGGAGACAATGGTAATAATATTAATATAAACTTTTCTAACTCTTCTATCTTAACGCCGCTATACTGGATAGGCAACACTGGAAGTTGGGATACAAAAACCAACTGGTCTAATCTATCAGGAGGCTGCCCAGTCGATAAAAATCCTAATGCAGCATTACGACTCATATTCGATGACAATAGTTTTATCTCAAATGCAGATATTATAACCCTCCCTGTTCTTACTAATTGTAAAACAATAGATTTTTATAATACAAACTACCCCGCCAATTTTGATATTCAGACAAGGCTCAACCCTCTGCAAGTGATCATCAATAATGCAAATGTAAATTTCTCAGGCGCTAAAATGTTTGTTCAATCTAAAACAGTACTAAATGGAAGTGCAAACCTTACATTAGACATAGTAGTTGGCGATACCCCCAAATATGACACCCCAATATTGGAAATTAATGATAATAGTACTGTTTTAGTATTGTCTAATACACTACTAAAAGTTAGACAATAGCACTAAAGACCTAACTCAACTTCATCTTCTAAGTATGTTTTAGATCGATCCTTGGCCGCAGATGCATACAGCTCATTATTTAATTTTCAGGCTTCTTAATATGATGTCAAAGGTGGAGCGCTTAAGTAGGGTGATTAATGAATTCAAATGCATATTTATAGAGTAGTTCAATGAGGTACCAATCCTTAAAGTTTATTCTAATTAATTTCAAAAGGTAGACCCAGAATGCTTTCCTTCCTATTTATTAAAAAATTCCGACTGCTATTCCTAAATAATTTATCATCTCAATAATGTTGTAAAAACAGAAACTTGATCACTAAAAAAGAACGATAGGAATCATACTTTTTAATATGTTTTATTGGATATTAAGCGCAGAGTAATAACATAATCCAAAAAGAAAATCAGTAAATTTGGTATTGAACCTTATGAAATAGGACAATAAGGAGTTCTAAGTTTTATTCTTGATTAAGGTAATTGAATATCTTATAAACAACAGATTGAGAATCTTTAGACTTAGCTAAACGAAATCAAACATGCAAAGAATTAAGAAGACAATTAAAAAGGTTATCAAAAAGACCTTGAATTTAGAGCTCAGTGGACCAAAATCAAACACACAGAAATCGGATATACAATTTGTTAATGAAGCAGTTAACATCGACAAAAAAGTCATCTTTATAGCAATACCAAAAACTGGATCAACCACTATAAGAAATCAATTAATCCAAGAAGGAACCCCTCTAATTGGTAATCCACATTTAAACATAGTCCAAATTCGTGATTTGATCTACATATATTTATTGAAACAAAATCTTGGAGAAAACAGAAATTTCCCTCACACAGACAGACTTAATGATGCTGAGTTAAGAAAAAAATCCAATGAAATTTTTGAATCTTTTTTCAAATTCTCGGCGGTTAGAAATCCTTGGTCTCGAGCTGTTTCGTTATACTTTAGGAGAGAAGGAATACAGCTAAGAGATAAAATGACCTTTGAAGAATTTTGCGAAAACCACTTATACGCGAGTGACACCTGTCGACAGCCTACCTTACATAGAAATCAGTATGATTGGATAAGTGACCAAAATGGGGAAATATTAATTGACTACGTCTATAAGTTAGAAGATATTGAAAATGCGATTAGTGACATTTCGAACATGACAAATGGCAGATTGCAGTTAAAGAATATGAACAGAAACCAAAATCCAATATCCAATGATTATAAGAATCTGTATAATGATAAAACTCGAAAGCTAATTGAAAAAAGATTCGAAAAGGATATTGATTATTTCAAATATACATTTTAAAATAGTATTCACCGATAACCACTTATAACACTTCGGCTTTAAAAACGATCACAACTCAAATTAGAAAAGGAGTAGAAAATTAACTTTAATCCTTATTGATAAATTATTTCTTATCCCTTATTTGCCAGCTGTCCACAAGCAGCATCTATATCTTTCCCTCTACTTCTTCGTATGGTACACATCACATCATGATCTCGCATAAATTGAGCAAATCTATCGATCTTATCCGCATCCGCTTTTACAAAATCTACCCCATCGATAGGATTATACTCGATAATATTTATTCTGACTGGGAAGCTTTTACAAAGCTTTAATAGGTTCTTAGCATCATCAATCCCATCATTGAAGTTTTGAAAAGCTATATATTCATAGCTAATCCTATTTTTAGTGACTTGATAGTAGTATTTCAATGAATCCATTAAGACTTCGAGATTATTTTGCTCATTGATTGGCATGATCTCATTTCTCTTAATATCATCTGCAGCATGAAGCGATATAGCGAGATTTACTTTACTCGCATCATCCGCCATCTTCTTAATCATCTTTGCTATTCCAGCTGTAGATACAGTAATCCTTCTTGGTGACATATGCAGACCATCCTCTGAAGTTATATAGTGGATACTCTTCATCACATTTTTATATGCAAGAAGTGGTTCACCCATTCCCATATATACAATATTCGTAAGCGGATGACCATACATCTCTAGACATACCTTATTGATCATTACTACTTGGTCATATATTTCACCAGGGTCTAGATTTCGAAGGCGTTTCATCTGACCAGTTGCACAAAATTTACATGTTAGACTGCATCCTACTTGGGAAGAAACACAAACTGTAAATCTATTATCCTTAGCTACTGGTATCAATACAGACTCCATGAAATGTCCATCATGCAATTGAAACCTAGTTTTCACTGTACCATCGTTAGACTTTTGAGTTACATCTTCTTTGATCGCATTAATAACAAAGTTTGTATTGAGAGTTTCTCTTAGACTTATACTCAGATTAGTCATCTCATCAAATGATTTAGCAGATTTCTGCCATAGCCAACTATAGACCTGCTTTGCTCTGAATGCTGATTCACCTAACTCTACAAGATAATCCTTGATTTGGTCTCTACTGAGATTCCGTATGTCTGTTTTTACTAATTCCACACCACAAAGGTATGCATTTTTAAAGATTAGAAAGGAAAGTAAATCTCGCAAATTCAAAGAGTCCTCAGAGTAAGGATTATTAGTTTATTGTAAAATATTCCTTTAAGAAATTACTTAATGAAATTCGGTGCCATTATCATTTATATCAGATATGTGAAAAATGAACTCTGTTTCAGGCTTTCTATAAAGCTAAAAACATAAAATTAGCAGACTTATTTATCGAAAATATTGGCGGTTTTCATGAAATCTAACGATAAATCATCATTAGATCATCACAATGAATTGCACTGAAAAATAAAAGTGAAATTTATTTACAAAATCAAAAAATAATTCTCTAATCATTTAAAGAGAAAAATTCATATCTATTAATTCTTGCAAGACAACTATTTACCTTCAAATACAGTTCTTTTTTGAATGAAATTCGCTTTCCAACTGAATGTTAAATGATTAAACATTGCGTTATTTTTTAATATGAATGTCATATTGCTCATTTACGCAATGTATATTGGCCTGGTATTTGCTTCTTAACGGGTAATAACTACAAAATTTTAATAACACAATAAAAAGACTCAAAATGGGAAGGTTTCTAAAAATCGCAGTTTATATAGCTGTACTATTCTTAGGGTACTTGTGGATCGCCACAGTAGCTAAATCATGTAACAAATCAGAAACGGCTAACACAGATGATACCGAATTTGTAGACGACATCGCTAGTGAAGACGAATTCGCTGATGACTTCTTCGATGACGAAACAGAAGAATCTGATGAATCTCTTGATGAGATGGGTGGAGGTAGTACTACCGAAGACGAATATGATCTTACAGACGAATCACCAATGGATTACACTGAAGTGGATGAAATCATAGAAGAGACGAAGCCTACAAGACAGACGCACTCTGATCCAATACATCAATCAACTTCGAAAAGTACTTCATCTTCAAATGGAAAATATTTACTACTAGCTGGTTCGTATTTAATAGAAGATAATGCATCTGTAATGGTTAACAAACTGAGGAAAATGGGATATAACAACGCAGAAGTTGTAGTATTTGAAATGTCTCAATACCATTCTGTATGTGCCGGAAGGTTTTCTAATATGTCAACAGCAAACCAAGAATCTAGCTCACTTAAGAGACAAGGTGTTGATAACTACGTGCACACAAGACAATAATTATTATTGAATTAACCTTTATCTATTCATAGAGATAGATTACCAGATAAAATATAAATCCAATAACGAAGTCAGCTTCGTTATTGGATTTTTTTATTTACAAATAACCAATTTCCAAATAGACAGCACTCTTTACTTAGCGCTGTTAAGTTCGATTACAAAAAAACTACTGTCGCTTACCACTTACAAAAAAGATAATCCAGTTCTAATATATTGAAGTCTGATATACCTTACACAACAAATCAAAATAGGATTAATCGTTGATCTGGTTGATCTAGGCAATGTAATTTAAACTTCTTTTGAAGCCGAAATCAATCTTGATCAATCAGTCAAAATTGAATCTATTCGTTTTATATGATACCAAAATCTTAGTAAAAAAAGAAATCATTTAAATTACATATTAAATTACTATGTAATATGTAAAACATTGTATATCTTTGTCTTCACTTGTCAACCTGAACTGAAACATATCTTTCCCAAAAGGATATAGATCTATGGTTGATGAGCATAAGAAGCTAGTTTCTCAATAGCAGTCCCTTCCCAAAAGCAAGACTGATTTATTTATTTGAGAAAACCGATTTTATTATGCCGAGAATGATACTCCGTATTATGTCCACGATAGTGGTCATGTGCATGGTATGTCTGCAACCAACTCAGACATCCGCAAAAAACTTAAATGGACCAGAAAGAGGTCCTAAACTTGTCGTTGAAGATGAATACATCTCATTGACATGTCCTATGCCTATCACAATTTCTTGTGATGCTAACGGCGTATACCTAACATTTGCAGAATTCGAAGCCGCAGGAGGTGCAGTAGTACTCCCCGATGGTTGTGAACAAAGTTCAATTGTCATTGCATGGCAAGGCGATAGCGTTTTATCTCAGAATGGCTGTAATTTTGTTTACATGAGAGAATATTTCTTGACAGCTGATTGTGATAATACTTTCACTTGTAATCAAATAGTAATGCTCAATGATGATGACGATCCCGTCATCACAAATTGCCCTGCTGATGTTTCATTAAGCGTTACAGCTTCTGATGTTAATTGCATGGTCGCTTACAGTGTACCGACAGATGTAGTTGCTACCGATGGATGTAGCACGGCAACGGTAGTCAATGATGCTGATGCTTCTGGAATGTTTCCTGTAGGCTCTACAACTGTTACTTATACGGCTACAGATGGTTGTGGAAACACTTCTACTTGTTCCTTCAACGTAACAGTAGCTAATGGTTCTACCCTATCCATAACGTGTCCCCCAACAATAAATATAAACGACCCTGCTATATGCGATGCTTCTGGTGAGACATCCTACACTGATGTTGCAGCTTTTTTAGCTGCAAATGGTACCACAAGTGGAAATTGTAGCAGTGCCGAACTTGTGCTTTCAAGTACTGATGTCACTACAAGTACCTCGTGTCCATATACCATTACGAGAACTTATGTTGTAACGGATGATTCTGGCAATTCGGGATCTTGTACTCAGAGTATTGAAGTTGCAGATGAGACAAACCCCACATTCACGGCTCCTTCAGCTATTAGTGTAGATTGCTCTATGACTCAAGACACCTCTATTACAGGTGGACCGACTAATGTTATGGACAATTGTGATGCAATGCCTATTATCACATGGGTAGACAAAGATTCTGTTCAACTTTCGGCGGGTTGTACTGGTGAGATATCATTTACTAGATCTTGGATCGTAACTGATAACTGTATGAATGCTGACACCATTGATCAGATGATTACGACTGTCGATACTTTAGCACCAAATATTGTGTGTTTAGATACAATAATACTTTATCTAGATGCTACAGGAATGCTTTTTTTCAGTGCTGACACCCTTGATAATGGCAGTTCTGATAATTGTAGTGAACTAATTTTCTCAACCAATCCCCCAATGACATTTGTTGGCTGTAATCAATTAGTTGACACAACAAATGTAAATCTTGTGGTTAGTGATGGATGCGGCAATTCTGATTCTTGTCAGGTAAGTATTATTGTATTAGATACGATGAGTATAATACTTACTGGACCAACAAATGATACTGTAACCCTAGCTACAATTCCTGACACATTAAAAACTATCGATGAATATGAAATTGCTGGCGGAACCGTCAACGAAAACTGTCCAGCTGGATATCAGTTAAATCTAATTGGCGCAGATACTACATCTGTTTGTCAAATAGAAATTATAAGAACTTATCAATACATAGATTTTAGTGGTAATTCTGATACAGCTACACATACAATTATTGTTACGGATGGCACTGGGTTAGATGATTCAGAACCACCAGTAATTACAAATGTATTTATGCAATTTCTTATGCTTGAGCATACGGACTGTACTTTTGATACAACTTTCATTGAACCTACCGCTACTGATGATACTGATATTGATACTACATATTCTACAATTTCAGCATTCTTGAATGATACAGCAACGGTTACATTTACAGCTATAGACATTTGCGGTAATCTTTCTGATACTACCTTTAACCTAATTGTTTTCGATCCGACATCACCAGATATATTGATTGATGATGTTACAATCATGTGTGATACAGTTGGAGCTGCTCCAGTATATACATCTGTAGAGGAATTTCTTACAGGAGATGGTGCATACATCTATGATTGTAGATTGGATAGTGCTTCCTTTACTCACGTGAGCGATAGTATACTACCGGATGGATCTATAAAAAGGACCTACTCAATCGATGATTTCACGGGTAATACTGGTACCGAAATGCAAACTATTACCATAGTTGATATTACGAATCCTGAGTTTACTTTCTGTCCTGCATCATTCACAGTAGTATCTACAGATCCTGACACTTGCACAGCTATTGTAGATGCGCCAGATCCAATATATTCAGATAATTGCAATGGAACGGTAACACTTACTCATAATTCCCCTTATGGCACCGCTACTGACAATGTAGATGGAGAATATCCAGTCGGAATCACAACAGTTTCATACTTCTTAGAGGATGGCAATGGATTAATGGATACTTGTACATTTACTATAACAGTCACTGATGGAGTAGACCCAGTAATTATGTGTCCAGCGGATACTTTAGTCCTGTGCGACTTTTCTGCGTATACACCCGCTACAAATCTTACTGAGTTAGAACAACTTGGAGGATCTGCTTCGGATAATTGTGAAATAGAATCTATTACACCAACTATTGATACAGTATCAAGCACTAATTATAATATAACATATACTGTAGTAGACACTTCAGGTAATATGAATACATGTGTGCATAATGTAATGGTTGTAGATACTGTTGCTCCAGTATTTTTATGTGGAAATTCAGCAAGTTTTTTAACTGATATTATAGTAATTGCTCCATCAAATTCTTGCGATACACTTTTAACTATTACTCCTCCTACCGGTTTAGATGATTGTGATACTAATCCAACAATAACAAATAGTCTTACTGGAAGTCTTGATCCATCAGGGCTATATACTGGAACTACAGAGATCACTTGGTACATAGAAGATGACTTTGGAAATATAGATTCTTGTGCTTACAACATAATTATAATTGATACTACTTCACCTGCGGTAACAAATCCACCTGATTCAATAGTCATGTGTATTGAAATGGCTGAAATGGTAGATTCATTTTTTACAATACAAGATGTTATTGATGCTGGTGGTTCTATTTCTGATAATTGTGGTGTAGAGTTCTTCAATATAACGGAAGAAAATATCGGCGAAGATACCATCATTAGAATATATGAAGTTATAGACTCTAGCAATAACAAGTCTACAATAACACAAACAATCATCATCAATGATACCACTGCGCCATCGTTTGATGCACCTGCGAATGTGACGATTGATTGTAGTATATCTCTAGATAGTCTTTTAGTATTAGGAACAGTAGATTCCTCTATCCTAATGGACAACTGTGGCGGAGAGATAGATACACTAATCTACACTGATATAACATTTTCATCAGGAGGTTGTCTTGCGAATGATAGTATTCAACGTATATGGATTTTGACCGATGAAAGTGGAAATGAAAGTAGAGATACTCAATACATTACCAAAATAGATACTATAGGACCAGTATTCAACATGACATTATTGTCATTAGCTGATATTTCTTGTAGTGACGACTTACCAGCAACACAAATATTAACAGCAAGTGATAATTGTAGTGGAGCAATAGTTACTATTGATACTATTCCGCCTGTAAGTCCTCCCAATTTCTGTTTTGATTTCGAAATTACATACAGATACACTGCAATGGATAATTGTGGAAATATGACACAAGATTCTGTAAGTTTCATGAGATTAGCAGATGTGACAGCACCTGTATTAATTGATAGTATGAATCAAATATTAGATATGGACGCTGGTATTTGCGGATTATTAGTTGCCGATGTACCGACACCACTATTTGAAGATGATTGCTCTGGAATGGTAACCTTGACAAGTAATTTCATAGAGGATACTTACCCTGCAGGAACAACAAATGTAACATGGACCGCTCAAAATGATTGTGGTCTTAGCAGTACTGTTATCCAAATAATCAAAATTTCAGATACTGAACCACCAGTGGTTGTGTGTCAAGATTTGAATATCTCACTAGGAGGTGATGGTGTAGCAATAGTACAAGCTGATACACTTGCTAAATCAATTACCGATAACTGTGACCACTTTTTTGGATTTTCAACGAAGGTAATAAGACTGGACGGACCAACCGAATGTACAAATGATGGTGGATATAACGATTCTGTCTCATTCTGTTGTGAAGATATAGGTAAGACTATCACTGTAGAAGTACAAGTCATGGATGATGCTGGAAATGTAAACACATGTACATCAGAAATCACTGTCAACAATTCACAACTACAGATGAATATTCCAGTGCTACCAGATATTTCTATCTCATGTGAATTTATCTATGACCCAAGTGATTTATCAATCTTTGGCTCTTACGTAGATGACGTAGCGGATCAAGAAGATATTAGAATCGAAGATGCAAACTATACGATATGGGATAGTATTGCAGGACAAGATGTTGTATTTTTAAATACTTGTAATTTAACTACAGTTACTGAAACAAGTAGTTTCGTATCTGGTGGTTGTGGTAATGATACATTAATCCGATTTTTCGAATTTAATAACGGCATGGATTCATTTACATTGCAGCAAAAAATTATCAAAGCTGATTTGAATCCTTTTACATCTAGTGATATAACATGGCCAGATCATTATACATGGCATGAATGCGCTAATCCAGCGCCTGACACTTCTATGGCTGGTGCTCCAATATTGCTCAATAATGATTACTGCTCACAAGTAGCAGTATCATTCAAAGATCAACTATTCAACTACCCACTTACAAGTTGTCCGGTAGTGAAGCGTAAATGGAAGATAATAGATTGGTGTCAATATGATAACACCAATGGACCTGACAATAACCCAGGACTATGGACTTACAATCAATTTATAAATGTAGAAAATGATGTACCACCAACAATAACATCAATCTGCAATGATACTTTGATATGTGCTATTGGTAATTCTTGTGAAGCTACAGTTAATCTTAGCGTTACAGCTGAAGATGACTGTATGGCTGATGCTCAAAACCTATATTATAAGTATAGAATAGACATCGGGAATGATAACAATAATGCAAATGATATTACTGGAACAACAGCATCGTTCTCTCATCAAGTAGAGGAAGGAATTCATAAAGTAATATGGTTCGTAGAAGACAGGTGCGGGAATGTAAATCAAGATTGTGAATTTCTAATCACAGTTAAAGAATGTAAAGACCCTACCCCAGTCTGTAGAAATGGAATTGCATTAAATCTTACTGAAAATCAATCAGTAGAGTTTTGGGCTTCAGATCTTAATCAAAGTAGTTTTGATAACTGTACGCCAACATCAGAGCTCAGTATATCATTCTCATCTGACCCTACTGATAACTTGATCACATTCACTTGTAGTGACATCGGTGATAATGAAGTAGATATGTGGATAACTGATCTAGCTGGTAATCAATCTTATTGTACTGCTACAGTTAATATTCAAGATAATCAAGGAGCTTGTTCTACTACTCCGCCAGGAATACAAGGAAAGATTGCTACAGAAAATAATGTAGCAATTCCTGAAGCAATGGTTAATATACTAGGAGCTGAGATGGATAGCGAGATGATGACTGAAAATGATGGTGTCTATGTATTCGGTGATTTAGAAATGCAAAATGACTATCAAATCGAAGTGGATAGAGATAAAGATTACCTTGATGGAGTCTCTACTCTTGATTTAGTGATGATACAGAGACATATTTTAGGATTGTCAGAACTAGACTCACCTTACAAGTTAATCGCAGCTGATATCAATAATAGTGAATCACTAACAGCGGCAGATTTATTAGCGTTGAGAAAACTGATATTAGGTGTAAACGTAACGCTTGATGATAATACATCTTGGAGGTTTGTGTCTAAAAATGAGATTATGAATGACATGACAGATCCGTGGCCATTCACCGAAGAACTAATACTTCAATCAGAATCTACTCAAGCTATCGACGCAGATTTCGTTGGTGTAAAAATCGGAGATGTCAACAATAGTGCAGAAAGCTTATTGGGTGCAGAAACTATAGAAAAGAGAAGTGCTAACACATTAGGGATAATAACTCATGATAGAAAAATCAGAAGGGATGATCAAGTGTACATCGATCTTATAAGTAGCTCAACCGTTGATCTAGAAGCAATGCAAATGACCATAACATGGGATGCAGAAGCAATGAGCTTAATTGATATAGTACCAATTGGTATTGATATGGAAGATTACCATAGCTCATTAATTAATCCTGGTCAATTAACTATTGCATGGCATAATCTAGATGGTAAGGAAGTTACTCAAGGAGTACCATTCTTCCAACTAGTAATGGAAGGTAACACTACAGCGCAATTGTCTAACATCTTAGATATCAACTCAGAAATAACATCAGCGATCGCCTACAATATGGAAGATGAATCGATGGATATAGATCTTAGGTTCGAAGATGCAGAAACAATTGGGGTCATATTCGGGCAAAACAAACCGAATCCATTCTTATCAGAAACTACTGTAGAATTTAATCTTCCTGAAGCTATGGAAGTTACTTTCAAAGTATTTGACGGCAGTGGAAAACTGATCTATAAAACTACAAACAACTACACTGAAGGCTCAAATGCTCTTAAGCTAGGTGAGCAACTCGGAGAATACCGAGGAATATTATTCCTAAAAATGGAAGCGGCAGAATTCAGTGAAGTAAAACGAATGATAAGAATTGAATAATTCTTATCAATTCCGTGACAATTAGCCGCGGACAATGAAAAAGTTCTATCCCAAAATAGACTTTGCCCCTATGATGAAAATTGTAGGGGCATTTTTTTGATGTTGTATAGGTTCAATAGACTAATCGATATTCGACCGCTTCACTTTTAGAATCAGACATTCAATAAACTAAAAGCCAATGTTGATTACAATTCATTGGAATCCTAAACATGCTTTTGCAAAGCAAAAGCAAAACAAAAATCAACATCCCATCAAATTGCACAATAACTTAAGAACATTCACATTCGACTTTCGATCGCTTCGCTTTTAGACTAATAGATAATTAGACATTAGACCACTGCGCTTTTCGAGTTTCGACTTTTCCAAAAACACTCAAAACTAATGTCGATTACAATTCTATAATAGACTATTCGATTATTAAACTTTAGAACGCTTCGCTTTTCGAGGTTTGAATTTTCGAAAACCACTCAAAACTAATGTCGATTACAATTTATTGGAATCCGAAAGAAGACTTTGCAAAGCAAAAATGAAATTACTGTCATATTAAAATCACCACCCTTTCCCTTCCTTCAAATACACTAAAAAGAGATGCATTTCAAAATGTCTTTTTTGAATAAATTGGAAAATTATAAAAACATATAAGAAATTTTGCTAGATCAACGTCATGAAGCGATTTAGCGATTCAAACAAATCAGCGATTCAGCAAAAATGAAAGTTGAAATTCTGATAATTAATATAAAGAAACGACAAAGCTTCATCTGGCTTTCGCAGAAAACAGTGAAACGGAAATACCCCTTAAAAAAGCCACTTCCCAAATCAATGGAAAGTGGCTTCGATATTATTTAAATCTGATTACCTCTTAGATAAACGGAGCGATTACTAACGCTACTACAGACATTAACTTCAATAAGATATTCAATGAAGGACCAGAAGTATCTTTGAATGGATCACCTACTGTATCCCCTACTACTGTTGCTTTGTGAGCCTCAGATCCTTTGTAGTGCATAACGCCATCAATCTCAACTCCTTCTTCAAACATTTTCTTAGCATTATCCCATGCACCACCAGCATTAGACTGGAAGATCGCCATAAGAACACCACAAACTGTTACTCCAGCTAGAACACCTCCTAACATTTCAGGTCCTCCAAGGAAACCAAAAAGTACTGGTGTCACTACTGCAATAAGTCCAGGTAAGATCATCTCACGAATAGATGCCTCAGTAGATATCTCTACACACTTGCTATATTCAGCTTTACCATCTGCCGCTTCGAATATAGCAATATCAGCTGCTGACCATTCACTTTGTTCTTTTCCATCATATTTTTTCATAACTGCAAGTGCAGCTTTCAATTCTGGAATATCAGCAAATTGTCTTCTTACCTCGTTGATCATATCCATTGCCGCTTTTCCTACTGCATTCATAGACAATGCTGAGAATAAGAATGGAAGCATACCTCCGACTAATAGACCAGCCATTACTTTAGGTTGTGCAATATCTATAGATGTAATACCTGCTGTAGCCATAAATGCTGCAAATAATGCCAAAGCTGTCAATGCTGCAGATCCAATTGCGAATCCTTTACCTATTGCCGCTGTAGTATTACCTACTGCATCCAACTTATCCGTTCTTTGTCTTACTTCTTTTGGAAGCTCAGCCATCTCTGCGATACCACCTGCATTATCAGCAATCGGTCCATATGCATCTACTGCCAGCTGGATTCCTGTATTTGATAACATTCCTACCGCTGCAATAGCGATACCATATAGTCCAGCAAAGTAATGCGCTCCTAAAATAGCAGCTGCCAATACGATGATCGGTCCCGCTGTAGAAATCATACCTACTCCAAGACCTGCGATGATGTTTGTCGCTGCTCCCGTTAATGATTGTTTTACGATTGACATTACTGGCTTAGATCCTGTGCCTGTGTAATACTCAGTAATCATACCGATCAATAGACCTGCACCAAGACCACAAAGTACTGCGAAGAATACACCATTTGCAGTGTACTCACCCATACCATTTGGAAGCATCCAATTAGCAATAGCCCATGTTGCTGCAAGCATAAGGATCGCAGAAACAAGCTCTCCTTTAGTCAATGCTTTCTTAGGATCCCCTCCTTCTTTAACTTTCACGAAGAATGTACCTATTATAGAAGTAAGTATTCCTACCGCAGCTAATACTAAAGGAAGTAAAACGGCATTCATACCGCCAAACTCATTTCCTGAATCAAAGCCGCCAACAACACCAATATAAGTTGCTCCTAATACCATAGTACCTATGATAGATCCTACGTAAGATTCGAAAAGATCCGCTCCCATACCCGCTACATCACCTACATTGTCACCAACGTTATCTGCGATAGTTGCAGGATTCAATGGATGATCTTCAGGAATACCCGCTTCAACCTTTCCTACTAAATCAGCTCCAACATCTGCAGCTTTCGTATAAATACCACCACCTACTCTTGCAAATAATGCAATAGATGATGCTCCAAATGAGAATCCAGTTAATACTGTAATTACTTTTGTTACTTCGCCTACATTTGAAGTACCAAACATATTAGTATACAACAATAATAAAGCTCCAAGTCCTAAAACCCCTAACCCTACTACACCAAGTCCCATAACAGCTCCTCCTGCAAAAGCCACCTCTAGTGCTTTGCCTAAACTAGTCCTTGCTGCTGCAGTTGTACGTACGTTTGCTTTTGTAGCCACTTTCATTCCTATCAATCCAGCCAATGCTGAACATATCGCTCCTAAAATAAAGGATAAAGCCACCATAGGAGATGACGCTTCAGTCATTCCACTCCAAAAAAGTAAGGCAGCAACAATAACTACGAATATTGATAATACTTTATATTCCGCTTTTAAGAATGACATCGCTCCATCACTAATATGTTTTGCGATTTTTGTCATTTTTTCAGTACCTGCGTCTTGCTTAGATACCCATCCTGACTTCCAGAAAGTAAAAAGCAGTGCCAGTACACCAAAGACTGGAATTACGTACATTAAATTTTGTCCCATTTAGATTGTTTTTTAGTTTTTAAATTTTGCGTGTTCCGATAATTGCAAATAGAGTATTTCAAAAGAAATCATCTATTACAATTTTAATTCGGCGCTAAAAGTACATTTATTATTATAATTCCCAAAGAATGCAAAAAGACATATATATTATAAATCAATACATAGAGAATTATATTGGTCAAATTCACCATCAAAAAGCCAGCAAAATGTAAACAAAAAGGCTAGAAAAGCCATCGATTTTTGGACAAAAAAAATGAGGTAATGCATCTGCATCACCTCAACCCTAACCAAATGAAATCAATATAAAATTGATTTAACTTGGTGTAAATATAACACAAAGTCTATTATAGTTGTACTTTTTGTAATAAAATATACTTTGAGTTAAAATAATTTTCTACTCAAAAATTTCCCGTACTAATGAATCTGATCCATAGATATACTTCATACATAAGTAAATTGCCTGCCCATGGATAGATATAGCTCTATTTTTAGGATCATAGATATAATCATTTGGATAATCCGAGGTCCCTCCCTGTTTGAATACTAATCCTATGAATTCTCCTTCTAAATTAATCAATGGTGAGCCTGAATTTCCGCCAGTCCCGTCATTAGTTGAGCTTACAAATGCAAGACGTTTCCTATAATCCACTGGAAGTTTTGCCAACAATGTCTGATCTGGCTGACCAGTAGTGCTACTAGAAATAATCGAATTGAAAGTTGTGCTTTTATTATCAAATCCACAATAATTATAACCAGCAATATAACCATCAGAGAGCCTAAGTGTACCGTCAGCATCTGGAATCATCTTGTCCCCTAGAACAGAATATGTGATATCAAGTAATCGATTATTTAAGGAATCAATGATTGGCTTTTTTCTGATATACTCATCTTTGGCTAAAAGATACCTTTTGGATATTTTATTAGCCAAAATCATAATTGGATTCGTCATAAGAATAAGTTCATCCCTATTTTCCATAGTCGCTTTAGATTTCTCATAACTACCGAAACCAGATTCAGAGAATGCCTCGTCAATATAATCCTCTACAGTCTTCCCCATTAGGATATTCGATAATGTTGGATCATCGTCAGGAATATGTTTTTGGATTGAATAGAGCCAAAGCTTAAATTGCTCTCTAGTCTTCTTTCTCTCAGAACCAAAATTCTGTCCGATAGAAAATGCGTCTTGCATCAATGCCTTTATAGTACTTTCGCTTTCTTTATTTACAATTGATTTTCTATATTTTTCCAATCTATGCAAAAACAATACGTCCCAACTTGTATCCATAGGACTTGGAGAAAGATTTGTCAACGCCCAGGCATCCTGACTCAACTCATTATATTTTTCCTCTAGTTCCAAATTCAAATCAAAATACTCCTGGGGGAGTGAGCTCTGGCTCGCTATTTCTACTATTCTGTCAATTGTAACAGCTTTATTAATTTTTTCTAAAACAAATTCCATCCCATTTGATGAATTGACTGCATGATTCAAGGAGTTTATTGCCCTTATTCTACACATTTGTCCCACAAAATTTGATTCGTCCACATCTTGTGAATCTTCAACACTATTTTTCAACATCTTAATTTTGTCTTTTATGATCTCATGCTTATAATTGAGCTTCTGACTTGCTAGATATTGTAACTCCGCTGGCGACTTATACCGATCCGTATTTCCTGGGTATCCAGCTACAAAAACGACTTCTCCTTTTTTAGTATTGAATTGATTCATTTTGAGGTGATTACGTTTTGTATCTAATGGTCCACCTCTCTCATAGACTCTCCAGAAAGCCACATCAAAATCGTAAGTAGGCACACAGTCCTGATTTTCGTCCCATTGATCATTCCTTATCTTAGATTTTGGCATAAAAACAAGACGTACATCTTTATACTTTTTGTAACCATTAAGGACTATACTTTTATCATTATAATATCTCTTCACTTCTAAAGTCAAATCTTTATATTCAGGTTTGACAGAATACTTTCTTTTTAAAGAATTTATAAGTCCCTCTGTTATTTCTTGCCGTGGCGATAATATCAGCTCATCCGTAATATCAACAGAATTAACTAATAACTCCACAGACATGTATGATGCTTTAAGTTCAGCATCTAAAGATGTTGCCAGATACCCATTATTAAATACATTGGCTCTTATATTGGGGTTTTGCAATTCAATATTTGAACTACAATGTGCAGCAGTAATTAATAGCCCTGATTCTGACACGAATGATGCAGTGCAGCCACTATTAAACCGAAGTGTTGCACTTTTAACTTTCTGGTACCACTCCGCTTCTGATAGATTATAACCTTCTCGGTACGTAGAAATAACTTCTCCAGTAAGCGGATACATACGTCCGTATTCAGATAGTTCTTTTTGGGTACCTTGTCCTATTACCGAATGTGCAATTAGAGCTACAAAACAAATTCTAAATAAATGGTTTATCATAATAATTTGATTTGATCTAGTGAAATACTAAATATACCAGGATATCAAGAGTTTATCTAATGGAAAACACTTAAATTTATATTTCTACGTATGTCCAGTTTAATTGAATCCATCAGATATATTATTTGCAACATTTTAAGTTTCTGATATTTTTGTCTACATTTCGATTATGGACATAAAACAAATTAATATTAAAGCTAAATATTGGACAACAAGCGTTTTTGACAAAAACACTAGAAATGAGGTCCAAAATATAATTGATGACGCTTCTGTAGAACTGCAGGACAGATTTTACAAAGACTTAGCATTTGGGACTGGTGGAATGAGAGGTGTAATGGGCGCTGGCACCAACAGGGTAAATAAATATACACTAGGAAAGGCCACACAAGGTCTAAGTAATTATATAAAATTATCATATCCTGATGTCGTTGGAAAGGTCGTAATTGCATATGACTGCAGACACAATAGTGATACGCTAGCAAGGACCGTCGCTGAGGTATTATCTGCGAATGGCATTAAAGTATATCTTTTCTCTGAACTTAGGACAACTCCAGAACTTTCCTTTGCAGTGAGACATCTTAATTGTCATGCAGGAATAGTATTGACGGCTTCGCACAATCCACCAGAATATAATGGATACAAGGTATACTGGACTGATGGAGGACAGATCGTACCACCAGAGGACAAGGAGATTATATCTGAAATTAATAAGCTGACATTCGAAGACATTAATTTTGATCATAAAAATGACTTAATAGAATTAATTGATAAAGAAGTGGATGATGCATTTATCAATGATAGCTGCAAGAATGGGGACTTTGGTGTAGAGAGTAGAGATAAGTTGAAGGTTGTATTTACCTCATTACATGGTACGTCAATAACTGCTATCCCTCAAGTTCTAGAAAAGGCTGGATACAGTGATGTAACAATCATCGCAGAACAAGCCGAACCAGACGGAGACTTCCCCACTGTAAAGTCACCAAATCCGGAAGAACCAGAGGCATTGTCAATGGCTATATCAAAAGCTGAAGAAATCGGTGCTGATATAGTAATCGGTACAGATCCGGATAGTGACAGATTAGGGATAGCCGTCAGAAACAGTAAAGGGAACATTGAATTACTCAATGGCAATCAGACTATGCTTCTCATGACCAAGTTTCTATTGGACCAAAGAATTAAAAAAGGCCTAAACGGTAATGAATTCATAGCATCTACGATCGTGTCTACACCTATGATGCAAAAACTCGCCGATGCATATGGCGTAGAAATAAAGACATCATTAACTGGATTCAAATGGATCGCTAAAATGATTAAAGATTTTCCCGAACAAGACTTCATCGGTGGTGGAGAAGAGAGCTTTGGGTTTATGGTAGGAGATTTTGTGAGAGATAAAGATGCAGTGACATCTACATTACTTGCATGTGAAATAGCCGCCAATGCAAAAGCTAATGGAAGTTCATTCTATGCAGAACTATTAGCCTGCTACACTCAATATGGTCTCTACAAAGAACGATTGGTCTCACTCGTAAAAAAAGGAGCGAGTGGAGCAGAAGAAATAAAGCAGATGATGATTGATTTCAAGAATAATCCTCTAATAAGTATCGATGGATCTAAGGTCGTGGTTATTGATGATTATAATACTTCTACATCTACTGATGTAATCACAGGCAAGGTAACTGACATTGATATACCAAATTCGAACGTACTTATATATACTACTGAAGACGGTACTAAAGTAGCAGCTAGACCTAGCGGAACTGAACCTAAAATCAAGTTTTACATCAGTGTAAATGATGCATTGTCCGACGTTAGCAACTTCGATAATAAAAACATTGCACTTGAGACTAAGTTAGATAGAATAGTATCAGAATTAGGTGTGTAAAAAATTAAAAAATCACAAACTAAAAAAGCCATCAGAAGTTAATCTGATGGCTTTTTTTATATTCTAATTCTAGATCTAAAAGTGATTATTCACTTCCTCTTCTTGCTATCATTTGGTCTACACCTGCAGTAAATTCATCTACAGTCTTAGTATAACCAGTTTTACCTAGTGCACTAATTGCAAATTCTCCTGCATCATTCTTACTTAGATCAAAAACATGTATCGTTGGATATCCTCTTACACCAAAAGCTTTTTGAAGATTTGAATTCTGCTTTTTAATTTCAGCTGGTACTGAAGATCTTCTAGGAAAATCAAGCTCTAATAAAACAACATTTTCATCAGCCCATGCTTTAAACTCATCATGAACAAAAACACTTTTTGTTAGTCTCTTACACCATCCACACCAATCGCTTCCTGTGAAGTTTGCTAATATAGGTTTTCCAGTTTTCTGTGACTCTTCATATGCTTCATCTATTTTTACAAGCCATCCTTCATTTCCTGCAGAATAAGCTTCCGCTGTTGATTGACCAAAAGATAAAGTTCCCATGAATACGAATAGAGCAAGGAAGTTCACTTTCAGTACTCTTGTTAATTTAATAGCTTGCATATTGTTTCTTTTTATTTTTTTACTTAGTTACAAATATCGCACAAATAATTGAATCCGATATCCTCTATTCACACGATAGTTGCGTGAAGATAGTTACAATTATTTTGTTCTCAATGTCAATATTTAGACAGTTTTAATAAAATACCCCATTTTTAATATTTTCTTAACTCTTCGCTGTTCGACCGCTGCGCTGTTCGACTGTTCGACCCTTTCACTTTTCGATGGCTAGACTTTTAGATCGGTGTGCTGTTCGACTTTTGATTGGAACACAAAAATCATTCAAAACTTCTTTCCATTTACGATAGACAATTTATATCATGTTGTGGATGTAAACATTATCTTCGTGTCTTCGTTTGAATATACTTATGGCCGAAAAGGATCAAAAAAAACAAGACTTAGATTTAAAACTCCTAGGATGGGTATTGGCTAAAGCCAAGCCTTATAAGAATCTATTTATTTGGACGATATTCTTAGCTGTAATTTTAGCACCTATAAGCACTATCCGTCCCTACTTGATAAAAGAAATGGTTGACAATTATATCATGGTCAATGATGTAGGAGGATTGACCAATATGGCGATGCTATATGTTATAGTTGTGCTAGCCAATGCAGTCCTAAGGTATTTCTTCATATACTCTGCAGCTCTACTTGGGCAATCGGTCATCAAGGATCTCCGAATTCAAGTATATAATACGATAACTAGTTATAAACTAAGGTTCTTCGATCAGACACCTATTGGAACCGTTACTACTCGGACAATCAATGATATTGAGTCGATCAACATGGTATTCGAACAAGGCGTGTTGACAATAATCGCTGACCTCCTTGCTGTCTTTGCAGTAATAGGTATTATGTTCTATACGAGTTGGAGATTGACATTGATTTGTCTTTTGACTTTGCCATTCTTGATTATCGCTAGTTATATATTCAAGGAGAAGGTAAAAGCTTCATTTCAAGTAGTGAGAACTCAGATATCTAAGATGAATGCATTTCTCCAAGAGAGAATCTCAGGTATGAGAGTTGTTCAGATATTCAATGCTGAACAGCAGGAAATGAAAAAATTCAAAGAGATTAACAAGAAGTACACCCAAGCCAATCTAAATTCTATCTTTTATTATGCAGTATTTTTTCCAGTGGTAGAATTTATATCTGCACTGGCATTAGCATTAATGATATGGTTAGGTGCAAGAGCTTACCTAGATGATCAAGTATCTTTTGGAGCATTGGTCGCATTTCCGATTTACTTAAATCTACTATTCAGACCCGTGCGGTTATTGGCCGATAAGTTCAACTCTCTTCAGATGGGGCTTGTTGCAGCTGATCGCGTGAAAAATGTAGTAGATGCAAATGAAGTGATCGAAAATCACGGTTCGACAAAAGTCGAAAGCCTCAAAGGAGAAATAGAGTTCAAAAACGTACACTTCGCATATGACGAGAAGAATTTTGTTCTGAATAATATATCACTTAAGATCAATGCAGGTGAGACATTAGCCATTGTAGGAAGTACTGGTTCTGGTAAGAGTAGTATCATCAATGTACTTAATCGATTCTATGAATATCAAGAAGGTAGTATTACGATTGATGGAATTGATCTTAGAAAGTATGATTTACCCAATCTAAGAGAACGGATATCTATTGTTCTTCAAGATGTATTTTTATTCAATGGAAATGTAGCGGATAATATCACGTTACGTGATGAATCAATAAGTTTAGAGACTGTCAAAGAAGCAGCAAAAACTATCGGGGCCCACGTATTCATAGAAAACATGCCTGATGGATATGACCAAAAGATAATGGAACGAGGTAATAATCTCTCTGTTGGTCAACGACAGCTGATATCATTCGTAAGGGCTTTGGTTTTTAATCCTGATATCTTAATACTGGATGAAGCCACTAGTTCTATAGATACGGAGACAGAATCCATCATACAGCACGCTATTGAGAAATTGATCCAAAAAAGAACCTCTATCATAATAGCGCATAGGCTATCTACCATACGTCACGCAGACAAGATCATGGTGATGGACAAAGGGAACATTGTTGAATTTGGTTCGCATGAAGAACTACTACAAAAGGAGGGCGGCAGATATAGAGAACTTTATGAGATGCAGTTTGTGGAAGGGGTTTGATTGAGAATAAATCAATATTGAATTAACTCGTTTATTACAAACAAAATAAACTAACAAGATAAGGCGCTACAATGCTAACCTAACTTGCCAAAGACTTCTATATTAGACCAAATCATTTTACGTTTTGGTAAAATCTCTTTAGATAGATGGACTACTTTTATAAACTTAAAGCTTAAAATTAAATAATTATGAAACCAATTACAATAGCATTGTTTTGCTTAATTTCTATTGTTTGTTTGAACGCACAGGAAGTTACTTTTGATGAACCATCCATATTGTTTGAACATCCACAGAATGCAGGAAATGGGACACAGTTTTCTTACCCCTTTATTCCTTTTGATTATAATAGTGATGGAATCACGGATTTTGCGGGTTCTGGGTTCGCAGAGCAGTATGTTTACAAGGGTTTAGTCAACAGTGAATTTGAACCAATAAAACTAACATGGTCTCAAGCTCCAATCAAAATTATAGATTGGAATAATGATGGAAAAGACGACGTGGTTTTTGAAAGGCACATAATAATAACTGGAGAGAATGATGAATTTCCATTATTAAATCCTTCAATTCCTTTTGGTGAAACTATTGTAGATGTAGCTGATCTAAATAATGATCAGCAACTTGATCTTATCACAATAGAGAGAATTACTTTCGGAGCCAACCCTATACATTTCTACCTCAACATCGGTAATGATGAATTTGAAAAATCTACGTTTATAACAACAGGAGAAAATGAAGTTGTAGTTGCTGGGGATATTTCTGGAGATGGAATTCCTGATCTAGTTGTAGGAGCATCTGCTACTGATATTTTTATAAACCAGGGAGATGCTACATTCATTGAGGAGGATATTCTTTTGTCAAATGGCGAAAAAGGAATGATACTTATAGATCTAGATAATGATGAAGATCTTGATCTAGTTCTTGGTACAGGAATAATAAAAGCATACCTGAATGAAGGCGGCACAATAGATAAATCACAAGAGATTGAAATTTTCAGTCCAGCCGAAATGATTACTTCGGGAGACCTCAACAATGATGGTTTTAATGATTTCGTTTCACTTTATTTCGCAGACACTGCAATGGTTGTACAAGTAGGCATGAATGACGGGCAAGGAGGATTTCCTTTTCAAAGCACAGAAATATTTAGATTTCCTAGACTCTCTACAATTGGCATCCCACGACCAGAAGTGATGAGAAATAATCTACTGATTTATGATATAAATAATGACGGAAAAAATGATATCGTATACACAGATGGGTTTTCTGATACAAAGACTGTTAATTGGGTGGAGAACACTACAGTAACAAGTACTAAAGAAATTTACGAGAATACATCAATAATTATCTTCCCTAATCCGAGTTCTGATCGTATAAGTATTGAATCTTCAATTGATCACGATTCCTATACCATACTTTCATCTAATGGAGCCATAGTATCAAGAGGGCTAGATATTGATAATATTGATATTTCAAAATTACCAAAAGGCATCTATTCTATTGCTTTGCTCAAACGAGATAAAAATGTATGTCTTAAATCATTTTTAAAGATTTAATGATTATATCAACCCTAGTTGAAATTCCCCTTTAGTTCTTGCATTTATCAAAATACAATGCAAGAATAATTTTACAATCCAAAATGTTCGCCCATTACCAAAACTTTAACTCCATTTTTCACCCAAAACACAATCATTTTATAATATAAGCTGTTAAAGTTGCGATATGTATCTTATCAATTCTATTTTTGCACACATATGCAGTTTCTATATCCAACATTTCTTTGGGCTCTTGCAGCCATCGTTATACCGATCATTATCCATCTGTTTTATTTCAGACGGTTCAAGAAGGTATACTTTACCAATGTAAAATACCTCCAGGAAATAAAGGAGGAGACAAGCAGTAGAAACAAAATCAAGAATCTACTTATCCTTTTATCTAGGATATTAACAGTGGCCGCTTTGGTATTTGCTTTTGCACAGCCATTCATCCCACAAGGTGATTCTGTAAAAAAAGGAAACAATGCAGTAAGTGTCTTTATCGACAATTCGTTTAGTATGCAGGCGACACAAGAGAATGTCCCGCTGATCAATATTGCCAAAGAAAAGGCAAGGCAAATCATCAATGCATATAGTGAAGAAGATAAGTTTCAGATATTGACCCATGCATTCGAAGGTAGGCATCAGAGATTGGTATCAAAGGAAGATGCACTCGCCTTAATAGATGAGATCAACATAACACCTTCGGTAAGACCACTATCAAAAGTGGCAAGTCGTCAGAAACAAGCGGTAAATAATCAAGAAGAAAATGAGATCCTTTATTTAATATCTGATTTTCAAAGTTCTATAAATGACCTTGCAACATATACAGATACTACAGCTGAGCTCAATCTACTCCCTCTTCAAGCTATACAAGAAAAGAATGTAAGTCTTGATAGTGTATGGTTGGAGTCGCCAGTTCCTATGGTAAATCAGAATAACAAACTATTGGTAAGAATCACCAATCACAGTGACGAAGAAGCGGAAGGGATAAGACTAAGCATGCTCAAGGATGGTCAAGAAAAACCTGAGGGCATATTCAACATACCCGCTAGAACTTCAGTGACAGACACAATAAACATGTCACTCCTCAAAGCTGGATGGCACACCGCAGAATTACAAATATCAGACTACCCTATCCAGTTTGATGATAAGTTTTTCATATCGGTAAATGTCCCTGAAGAAATAAATGTTCTGTCTATCAACGATGGATTACAGAATAGATACTTGACCGCATTGATCAATGGGTTGAATTCATACAACCTCACCAATCAAAATCAAAACAAGGTTGATTATGCTAAAATAAAGGACTTTGACCTTGTCATTCTAAATGACATGAGGGATATATCCTCTGGTCTTGCTTCAGAGTTAGACAACTTCATTGTGAATGGAGGTAACGTATTGGTCTTCCCCTCAGCGAATGCCAGCCAAAGTTCTTACAATAACTTTCTAAACACGCTCGGAGCGAACAACTTACAAGGACTCGAAACAGATAAAAAGACAGTATCAAGTATCAATAAGGATGAATTTATATTCAAAAATGTATATGAATATGTAGGTAGAAACATCACATTACCTACAACAAACAGAAGCTGGAAACTGACAAACTACCAAAGCAGAGCTCAAGAATCATTACTGCGGTACAGAGACGGCTCTAACTTTCTTGTTAAATACGTTAGAGGTAATGGTCACTTATACTTATGTACAAGTCCACTAAACAATAAAGATAACGACCTAGCACAAAATGCGGAAATATTTGTACCGATGCTCTATAAAATGGCAATAGCTAGTACCAAAACACAAAAAATAAGCTATACGATCGGTCAAGATGAAATCATAGAAGCCGAAAACAAAATAAGCTCTGGAGATCTCGTTTATAAAATCAATGGTCTCGAAGAGTTCATTCCAGGGCAAACGAATCTAGGAAACAAGATTCTCTTGGATGTAAATGATCAAGTAACCAAAGATGGATTTTATACTTTGAATCTCGATAAAAATAAAATTTCCGATTTGTCATTTAACTATGATAGAAAAGAGAGTAATATGATGGTTACATCATCAAAAATGATGGACGAGCTCGCAAATTCATCATCGGTAAAATTACTCGACGGATCTCTTAAAGCAGAATTCTCAACCTACATAAATGAAAAAGATAAAGGTATTGTCCTTTGGTGGTGGTGCCTTATCTTAGCATTAATATTTTTAGCCTTCGAGACATTATTGCTCAGAATATGGAGCGAGAAGTAGTAATCAAGTAATCTGGCTTAATTGTAAACTTCATTAACTAAACTTTAGCGACCAGAGGAAAATTAAGAGCGTTGGATAAATATAAATTTTTATTTAGAGATCATGAAACAAGCATTAGACACACAAGAAGATGATAGAATCGTGGCTTTAAAAACATTTTGTAGAAATTGATTGGCTTTTGTAGAATATATTGACTGGCTTTTGTAGAATTTATTGGCTGACTTTTGTAGCATTTATTGGCTGGCTTTTATAGCATTTCAAAGAAATGCGGGAAAACAGTCAAAAGAAATGCAGAAAAACGATCAAATTCAGGAAAAACAATCAAATCCAGAAAAACGATCAAATGTGGAAAATACGATTCAACTTAAATCGATGATCTTTTTACAAGAAATAAAATTTTAACCATATGAAATACCTCATCAAAGATTGTAAGATTGTAGATAAACGATCAAAACTCAATGGAAAAAGAGTGGACATCTTAGTTGAAAAAGGTAAAATTGCTAACATAGGCAAAAATCTCAACAACGATAAGGCAAAGGTAATCAAAGGAAAAAATCTATGTGCGTCAATAGGATGGATGGATATAGGTACACATCTCGGAGAACCCGGATATGAACACAGAGAAACATTTGAATCTCTAACCGAAGCCGCATTAGCTGGCGGATATACTGACTTGGTGACAATGCCGCAGTCGATCCCAGCCATCCAATCAAAAGCACAAATCAAGAATCTAATCCTTACCGGCCAATCAATGGGAGTCGACATACACCCTCTAGGCGCGCTAAGTAATGATCTAAATGGAGATAATATAACAGAATTCGTAGATATGCATCATGGTGGTGCTGTGGGGTTCACTGACGGATTAAAACCGGTAGCTAAAGGAGGACTTATACTCCGTGCATTACAATATGTAAAATCGTTTGATGGTGTAATCTTGCATCATCCAACAGATGAATCTATCTCAAATGGAGATCTTATTCATGAAGGTTCTATAAGTACTAGCATGGGTATGAAGGGAAGTCCATCATTAGCAGAAGAACTAACTGTTTATAGAGATATACAACTCAATTCTTATGCTGAATCGAAGTTATGTCTTCACATGATAAGTGCAGCCGATTCAATTTCAATTATAAAAAATCAGAAGAAAAAAGATCAAAATGTCACTAGCGGTGTATCATATCTGAATCTTATAAAAACACATGAAGACCTTACTGATTTTGATTCTAACCTGAAAGTAAAACCTATTCTCAGAAGTACAAAAGATAGAAAAGCATTACAGAAAGGATTATTGGATGATACGATAGATTATATTTCAAGTAATCATGTACCCCTAGAAATTGAGAAAAAACACTTAGAATACCCATATGCTTCTCATGGAGCAATCGGACTGGAAACTACTTTTGCAGCCCTTAATACATATGTTGCATCATCCGTAGATCTAGACACTATAATTGAGAAACTAACAACAGGCCCCAGATCAATATTCAATATTGAAATGCCATCGATTGCTGTAGGTGAAGTAGCAAAGCTAACTATCTTTGATCCCTCAATTGAATGGACCTATGAAGAACAATCTATAAAATCAACTTCAAACAATAGTCCATTTATAGGCGATACATTTACTGGAAAAGTAAAAGCAACTGTGAATGGAAGTAAAGTATATATAAGTAATTGATAATAATCGATAATTGCAATTCCTCTCTCATTTCGATTTCTAAACCACCTTCATCGAAAAAATAGCCATTTTTAACCCATAATTTATATATTTAGATTTTAAA
>CALKXE010000063.1 GCA_938003955.1 uncultured Saprospiraceae bacterium
AGTCCATTTACAATAAGCGTTTGCATCTTCCCAAGCGATCTGCACAACAGGGTGATCCATCTTATCATCAATATTACTATTGGGGCCATTCGGATGCTTCCAATTAGCACCGATCGTCCATCTCCACCATTCTTGAGGATACATAAGAGAAACCGCTTCCGAGGTCGGAGCAAAAACCAAAGCCCCAGGAGCCATGATACTGTCATGTGGTCTTGGTGTATCAGGAGGGAGCTGTTTTTTTATCTCTTCCCAATCTAGTTCTTGTTCTGCAACTGTGATATAATTTGTTGCATCGACAAATTTCGTAAACTCTGCATTCGTCACTTCCGATTCATCCATATAGAATGATTGGATTTTTACTTCATGTTTAGGATATTCATTGGCATCAGCTTGATCATTATCCCCTCCCATGGAAAGTGTACCCGATGGGATAAAGACCATACCGTCAGGAGTGTTTTTCTGATCCTGCCTTTGGCTAGTGGAATCTTTACATGAAGTCAAGAAGCTTCCAAAAAACGAAACTAAAAGTATAAAAAATCCTAAATTTTGACTACCCCTCCGCAAGCGGATGGAGCATCCTCCAAAATTTTTCCAACCTAAGGATCGGAAATCGGATCTTTTTTGTGATAAGGCGTTTTTATGCAAAAACATCTTTTTTATGACCCCGACGCAAGCATCGGAGAATTTAAGTATTAATGTATAAAATGTATTTTTCATAAAACGATATTATCATTAAAGGTAGCTAGAATAAAAAAGGTAAAGAGTACAAGAAAGTAATTCCTTCTAATTTTAATAAAATAATTAGTTATTAATAAATGATAATAGTCAATCTATCATTGACTTCAATCCAATATATAAAAAATAAAACTAGAAATATCGAATTATAATCAAACATAACACGAAGGATTTTTAAACCCTATAATGTCTAAGTAAAAAATAATTAATCGATCTATCATGAAAAAACCAACAATACTTATTATTCTCATCCTATTGGTAATGCAGAGCTGCCATAGCCACAAAACTGTTACTGACAGGAGTAATTACTTCAGTAATTATAGCATCTATAATGAATCTACAGGCACCGAAACGACAATGGTAATTAAAGGCTCCAATAGAGTTCTAACTACAAATTCATTGCCAGATCATGAGGTTGGTGAATTTCCAAATCAAGGAAACCCGAACACTATCAAATCAATAAAAAAATCTTATTCCATTCCAATTACACCTAAATATTTAGGAGAGGCTCAATGGGTAAAAGAACCTGGAATCGCACTAAATGGAATCAAATTCGATCCAGGAACAGGAGAAGCGGTACGTTGCGAAACTGGCGAAAACTACAGAATAGAAGCATTCCAAGATAAATATGACTTAGGTTTAGATCATAACCATGCACACGTACAACCGACAGGTGAATATCACTATCATGGAGTACCCACAGGTGTAGTCAACATAAATGATAAGGGTGATGATTTAGTGCATGTTGGATTTGCACTGGACGGATTCGCTATATATTATTCGAAAAGCGATGCTTACCAACCTAGCTATAAAGTTATCGATGAAGCGAGAGAAGGAACTGACTGTGTCTATAATAATCCAAAAACAAATAACACTGTACTTATTAAAGGATCTAAAGCAGACGGTACATACTTATCTGACTGGGAATACGTCAATGGATTAGGTGATCTGGATGAGTGTAATGGCATCAAAATAGATGGTCAATATATTTACTTAGTAACAAAAGAATACCCATATATCGCCCGATGTTTGATGGGCGAATTTACGGAACAAAGAAGAAAAAGTCCATCTCGTGGAGAAAAAGGTAAAGGTCCAAGAAAAGGAAACGGACCTCCAGGAGGTAATCAACGCTCTTCAGGTGGAAGACTTAATTAAAAAGCTTATTAAACAAACTGTCAATTATAAAAAGACAAATTCAAAAACTTAGAATCTTAATTATGATCAAAATTTCAAAATTACTATTTGCAGCAAGTTTATGCTGTGTGCTAGCATTAACTTCTTGTTCTGACGAAGAATGCACTCAAACAACTTGGTATGAGGATATCGATGAAGATGGATTAGGAAATCCAGACATTTCTCAAGAAGCATGTGAGCAACCAATCGGTTATGTATCAGACAATACAGACGCGAATGATACTGGTGTACTAACAGTAGTAGACGTAGATGAAACACTATTCCTAGCAGACGGAAGTAGTCTTACCGTTACATTAGTCGACTGTACATTATCTGATGGATCGTCTGCAAAATGCTACGAGATAGTAACTAAAGCAAATCCTTCGGATCACGAAATGGGACCATGGTGTCCTGAGAATATTAGTGATGGAGAAGAAGCTGGTGGAGTATGGCTCGAAGGTGGAGAAATATATGATGTTGATGGTGCTTTTGTTGAAAACATGGCAACGTTCTACGATGATGCTACTTGGAAGATGTACGATGACAATGGAGACATTTTCACAACAGAAACATTCGAAGATTGCCAAAATGCAGCAAACCCAAATGTAGGCGCAGAATACCAGAACTTCTGTGTTGAATGTTTACCTTCTTATGTAACTGACATTTCTAACACATACCTTATTCCAGCTACACCCGTTAAATTGGACACGCCAGCTGATTTCGCTATGATGGGACCTCCTGGAATGGCTGTAACCGGTCCGTCCAATAGAGGAATAGCATTTAATGGCGTTGTATTTGATGCTCCAGCACCAACGGATGCAATCTTAGGAGCGTATACTTTAGCACCTTTTGATGATGCAGGTGGTCATATAAATCCAAATGCTGGATATCACTACCATGCAGCAACAGGAATAAGTACTAACATTGCTCAATCAGACGGACATGCCGGAATGATAGGATATGCAATGGATGGACATGCTATCTATGCGAGATTGGATACTGACGGAAACGAGCCTACTGATCTAGACGAATGTAGAGGTCACTATGACGATGTTAGAGGATATCATTATCACGTAGATTATGCAGGTAATAATAACTTCATCAATTGTTTGGGTGGTGCATACGCAGAATAAAAATTAATTAATTGATGGGGCTCTATGTTTTACATTGCGTAGAGCCCTTTTTATAAAACAATATGAAAATTATTATTTTCTTTTTATCATTCTTCATCTCAAGTCTAGCAACTGCGCATCAGCCAGATATCTCATCTACTATGTTGGCAGATAAAGGAGACGGATCTTGGGTGTTACAAATAAGAGCTGCATTAACCGCATTCGAATATGAGGTAAAGTATTCTAATCAAAATAATGAGTACGAATCTCCAGAACAATTCCAAGCACTCATCGCAAAACTTGTAGAAAGCAAGATGGCTGTATCTATAAACAATGTGCAAATCAAATTAGAAAACGCCATAGTGAAACTTGGTCACGAAACAAGTATCATATATACAATTACTGGACTAGAAGAAGGTGTTACTAAAATAGATATTACTCAAAAAACATTTGAGAATATTCATAAAAACAGAAGTGCTCTTGTAATCATGAAACAAGGTGCAAAACCTCAACAGTTTATGTTGGATGCAACTAATAATAATTCCGCTAAACTAAGTTATCAAGAAGACGAGTTCGTAATTCTAAATCCGAGTACATTGATATTAGACAGTTCGAAAAACATTTGGGTATATGCAATTGCCGCCATTGCAACGATCTTATTATTATTTCTATTCTGGCTTTTTAAAAAGAAGCAATTAAATCAGGTTAAATCTTCGTAATCAACAAATGTTATTTTTCAAATAACTCAGTAATGTTGATATGATATAAAATGGTAATTAA
The DNA here is from genome assembly GCA_938003955.1 of uncultured Saprospiraceae bacterium. GTDB lineage: Bacteria > Bacteroidota > Bacteroidia > Chitinophagales > Saprospiraceae > CAJXUU01. The sequence continues at coordinate 3,801 of CALKXE010000063.1, forward strand.
ACAAAGAGCTAAACGACTAATAGTTCTTTCTCTTTAGGATAAAAATGAACAACTAACTCTTTTGCTTTTGCTAAAGATAATACACCTTATACCAATTGTGTTTCAATTTGCCGCATAAAGATATTGGTAAATGCCGATACATATTGAATGTTGCAGACGAATGTATGCGGCAAATTCAATAGTAATCGGTATTACAAAAGATAACAAGACTGGAGCAATTGTTACAAACAATAAAATAGTTGAATCTAAGAAAACAAAAAAAAGCACTCTACATTTCTGCAGAGTGCCAAAACAAAAACACGTTCAATAAATTCACTAATTCATATTATTTTACCATAAATCTTACTGTATGAGAAGATGCCTGTGCATTAACCCTTGCCATGTACATACCTGATGTCCAATCATAAACTGATACAGATACATTTTGATCAGAGCTACTCAACTGAATGCTTTTGATCAATTGTCCATTCATATTATAGAAATCTATAGAGTTGAAAAACTTGACGTTTTCTGATAATCCTATAGTTATTTCATCACTTGCTGGATTAGGGAATAATTTGATATCGTTAATCCATGATTGATCGAATGTCGATACACTTTCATCTATTAAGAAATCGAAAGTAGATGCACAGCCTAGACCATCAGTAACAGTAACTGTATGATCTCCGGCTGCCAAGTCTGATGCAGTATCTCCTGCCTCTCCATTATCCCAAGCAATAGTGAATGGTCATGTACCTCCGGTGATCGTTATTGTAGCCGAACCTGCAGGGTTACTACCTGTGATGTCAGTAGTGGCGATCGTCTGAGATATTGCTATATCATCATCCAGTACAAATGTATGTGTCCCGTCACAACCACTCGCTGGGAATGAAGTCATCGTGTAAGTCCCCGCTTTCGAGATATTCACCGCTAGGCTTTCTGATGTAAACCCATTCGGTCCTGTCCATGACACCATCAATCCTGGAATCGTTGTTTGTGCTGATAATATTCTAAGTCCTGCATCACAATCTACATCGCCGAGTGCAAATGTAATCTCTGGTGCAGTAGTATCATCTCCTACTAACACAGACTGAGTCGCAGAACATCCATTCGATGCCAATGCTGTCAATATATATGTACCAGGAAGATTAACAATCGGATTCGCATCACTCGATATAAAACCATTCGGCCCTGACCAGCTCAATGTCACATCTGCTGTCGTAGATGATCCCATTAACTGAATAGAAGTAGTAATACAATCTATCGTTCCTCCTGTACCTGTTACTTGAGGTAGATCAGCGTCTGCGGCTACTTCTGCAGTAGCGGTTGCAGTACATCCGTTCTGTGACATTACTGTCAATGTATAAGTACCTAAATCAGATACTTGTGGGCTTTGTAAATTAGAAGTAAATCCATTCGGTCCTGTCCATGCATAACTCACATTAGCAGTAGTAGAACTTCCTGTCAGTAAGACTTGACTCGAAGAACAATCTAATGTACCACCCGCTGCACTCGCATTCGGTTCAGCAAAATCTCCTGTCACTGATACTGTTGTCATTGCTGTACATCCATTTGCTGCAGTTATTTCTAGTGTATATGTTCCTACTTCTGATA
>CALKXE010000064.1 GCA_938003955.1 uncultured Saprospiraceae bacterium
GCAGTGCTGACGGGACTCGAACCCGCAACTTCCCAAGAGACAGTCGGGTACTCTAGCCAATTGAGCTACAGCACTGTATGTTAGTACGGGAGGAGAGACTTGAACTCTCAAAATCTTGATTCTAAATCAAGCGCGTATGCCAATTCCGCCACTCCCGCATATGAAATTCTTATTCACTAATAAGAAAACAAAGGTCAAATCTTGTCTACTTAAAAGTGGGTGATCACGGGGCTCGAACCCTGTTCTCCTCATTCACAATAAGGTGTTTTTGCAAAACAAAATAACCAATTGAAATACTTTAGTACATAACATCATTTCTTTGGTTAATTTGTCAATTCTGCATTTTATCAAATGGTTGAGTCAGAGTTAAACTATGATCACCATTTTGTACTCCGTACGGGATTCGAACCCGCGCTACATGATAGAAAGTCAAGTGTGCTAGGCCAACTACACTAACGGAGCATTTAGTCTAAATTAATAGACATAGTTGTGCAGTGCTGACGGGATTCGAACCCGCAACCTTCCGATAGACAGTCGGACACTCTAGCCAGTTGAGCTACAGCACTATATTTATTTTTTAAATGGAATTTTGGAGAAATGAAAAAAGCACCTCCTTGTACCAAGAAGATGCTTTCATATGTGATTTCGAAATATGATTATTCCGTCATTCTCTATGTGCATTACTTGATATCATAAGATCCAATTCATTCAATTCATCTTCCAGGATGAGATCATTGATGAGTAAGTCTATATGTTCGTATGTATGATATGTATAAGTCATTGTTATGTTGTTTTGACGATGCAAATGTATAATGAAGTTTTGTAATAACCAAATTAGTTGTGAAAATAAAATGCTGGTAATCAGTTGTTTGTGGTAATTTTTGACATGGATATTTCTGCTCGCACACGTGCAAATTAGTATCTAAAAATCAATCGGCTGTCTCTCAATTGTTTGTATTTTCAAGTATGGTTTCTATTTATTTTAAATTATTTCATAAAATTCATCAATTTTTATTTTTTGTATGTAAAACGTTCATGTATTTATAGGTTGTGTAGGAAATTTTAATTGACAATACTCATCAAGATGAATGAAAATCTCATTACTTGAACTATCGAAAAAGAATGTTCTTTCTATTGATTTACAAAAAAAAGGCGTCCAAAAATGAATTTGGACGCCTTTACTAAATGTATTGTATGTTATTATTTTCTCTTTGTCAAGATATTAAAATACGAATATTAGGTGTCCCTTTGCTCATGAGCAGTTCATCACGATCTATGTGACATTCTAATATTGTATGTATATTTCTTGTATTCACTGATGTAAAGGTATGCTTTTGGAAACAAATCATCAATCTTTTTCAAAAAGCAAATATTAATTATGTATTCCTTGGTAAGTCATTTAGTCGTAGATTCTGATGTAGAAGCCAGAATTGAAAGTGAATTTTTATCGATAATTTTAAGTGATAGTTGATGAGAAGAGAGCCAAAATCAGATTGTCAATAATACTCTCATTCTTCTTACATTTACATAAAAAGGTTGAAATGATAAAATATCTCTACTTGCCTATATTATTGCTATTATCACTTCACGTTTATGGCCAGCAGTTAGACCCTATAACAGATTACAAGGCCTACATAGAAAACGAACAAATAATTAGTGAAAACAAACTAGAGGCACACGCTTCATTCTCTTCCTTTTCGTCGGAAATGGACATGAGGGATAATCAACCTGAATTCTATCAGCTCTTGGATGGTCAATGGAAATTCAATTGGGTGCGAAATCCAAAAGAGAGACCAACTACATTTATGAATCCTTCGGAAGATGTATCAAAGTGGGATGATATCAAAGTCCCATCTAACTGGGAAGTAGAAGGATATGGCATACCGATCTATGTGAATCACCAATATGAGTTTGCTGATTATAAGGCTATGATTGCTGAGGACATGGAATTGGTAGATAAATACTATCCTAAAGATCCAGGAAATGTCCCAGACAATTACAATCCTGTAGGCTCGTATCGAAGAGAATTTACGATAGATGATAGCTGGGATGGTAAAGAAATGTTTCTGCACATTGGCGCAATGAAATCTGGCGGCTTTGTTTGGCTTAATGGTCAGTACATTGGATATTCTCAAGGGAGTAAGTTGCCTGCCGAATTTGATATTACTGAAGCGGCCCAAATAGGCAAAAATAGTATCGCCATTCAGATATTTAGATGGACGGATGGGTCTTATTTGGAGTGTCAAGATTTTTGGAGAATTAGCGGAATCGAGCGATCGGTTTTTGTTTATGCGCAACCGAAAATTAGAATTCAGGACTTTGAAGCGACTTCTAATTTGGATGGAAGTTATACAAATGGTGTTTTCGAGCTTTCTCTAACTATAGAAAATCACTTGTCTAAGAATCAAAAAGGCTCTATCAGTTATAAGATCACTGATATTGAGAATAGAGAAGTTTCCTCTGAAGTGAAAGAGATTTCTATTGCGAAAGGCGGTAAGCAATTTATTTCTTTCTCTGAATCTATCGCCAATGTAAAGCAATGGAGTGCAGAACATCCAAATCTATACTCATTAGTCCTAATAGTGAAAGATAAGAAAGGTGTCGTTACCGAACAAACAATAAGAAAAATTGGATTTAGGTCAGTTGAAATAAAGCAAGGATTATTATTGGTAAATGGACAACGTATCACTCTGAAAGGTGTAAATACCCAAGAAGCAGATCCTGAAACAGGACATATTATGTCTGAAGAATTGATCATGAAAGATATTCAACTCTGGAAGGAAAATAACATCAATGCAGTGCGAGTAAGCCATTATCCGAGAGGAAGAAGATTCTATGAATTATGTGATGAACATGGATTGTATGTTGTCGATGAAGCCAATATAGAATCGCATGGAATGTACTATGGTAAGTATTCGCTGGCAAAGCAGCCCGACTGGGAGAAAGCGCATGTAGATAGAATGGTACGAATGGTGAAGCGGGATAGAAATCATCCGTCTATTATCATCTGGTCCATGGGGAATGAAGGAGGAAATGGAGTAAATTTCTTTAAAGGATATGATGCAATTAAGGCAAATGACAAGACCAAACGCCCTGTCCAATACGAGAGACCATATAAGGATCATGATGGCAATTTATATGATATGGATAGCAATACCGATATCATTGTGCCACAGTACCCCTCTCCAGCAAGATTCGAAGAAGTGGGAAGATCACAAACTGATCGACCGTATATACCGAGTGAGTATGCGCATGCTATGGGAAACAGTACGGGGAACTTCCAAGATTACTGGGACATCATAGAGTTATATGATAACCTTCAAGGTGGATTTATATGGGATTGGGTAGATCAATCTATTTGGAAGACCAATGAAAAGGGAGAACGGTTTTATGCTTACGGTGGTGATTATGGTAAGGATATGCCTTCAGATAATACTTTTTTGAATAATGGAATTGTATTCCCTGATCGGACACCGCAGCCGGCTTTGTATGAAGTTAAGAAGGCACATGAGTTTATCAATTTCAAACATAAAGGAATTAATAAGCACAATGAACTGAGAGTGTTGATAGAGAATTTATATGATTTTACAGACCTTGATCAGTTTGATTTTTCGGCAGAGATAAAAGCAGATGGCACAATCCTAAAGAAAGTAGATATTGAAAAAATATCTGTAGAAACGCATACTGGGAAGTTGATTCGCATACCATTAACGGGGATTGATTTTAAAGAGAATACGGAATACTTTGTTGAGATATCAGCAAGAACAAAAAGGGATTGGGGTCTGCTGACGAAAGGTTTTGAAGTAGCACATGAACAGATCGCATTGAATTCTAAATTCCAGAAAGTTCCCTTTGATACAATGCTAATAAATCAAGCATTAACTGTCAATGAAGCAGGAGGAAATATTTCTATTAAGAATGAGAACGTACACATAGTATTCTCTAAAACTTCTGGTCAAATGACATCTTATAAATGGAAGGGTAGGGAAGTGTTTAAGGATGGAAAATCACCTAAGCCAAACTTCTGGAGAGCTGTTACGGACAATGACTTTGGAAATGCGATGGAACGCAAGAATATAGCATGGAAAGAGGCTTCTTTAAATCATGCAGTCAATAAAATAGATCATAAGTCAAGTGAAGGAAAAGTAATCGTAACGATCGAATATTCATTACCAGGAGTAGAAACAACTTTTCAGTCTATCTATACAGTTTATGGTGACGGAGTGATTCAGATCGAAAATACGCTGAATGAGACAGAATACGAAGGTGATATTCCAAGAATAGGAATGAGAATGCAAGTCGCTAGAATGTATGACAATCTCACCTATTTTGGTCGTGGTCCTTGGGAGAATTATCGAGATAGAAATGCATCTACTTTTGTAGACTTATACGCGTCCAAAGTGGAAGATCAATATGTGCCTTACATTCGTCCTCAGGATAATGGTTATAAAACGGACATGAGGTGGATGGCTGTTTCTGATAGTAATAGGAACGGTCTATTATTCGTGGCCGGAAATGAAAATCTATTAAGCTTTAGTGCACTGCACATGGAGAATGAAGATTTCGATACTACGTCAGGTTTAGATTATAAGAATTCAAATAAAAATAAGCATACGATAGATATCAAAGAAAAGGATTTAGTAGAACTAAACATAGATCTTGGACAGCGAGGTGTAGCTGGAGATGATAGTTGGTATTCTAAGCCACAAGAGAAGTATCAATATAAAGGAAGTGAACAACATAAGTATAGTTTTTATATCATTCCTTACGAAGGTCAATCGACGGAAGATTTTGTTAAGTTGAGTAAGCTTTATAGTTTTAGGAAATAGTTGATAAGATTTTGATTTATCTTTTTCTAGTAGATTATTAATTACAGATATTGAAGGATAATTTATTCTTTCGCCTCGCCGGCTGGGCGCTCATTTTGTCATCGCTCGTTTAGATTAACATCTCAATTGACGAGCCAAAAAGTCTATGCGTGCGTTTGCTATGCAAGCCACACTTTGCTGGTATATTTTCTTAATTCTTTTATTTACACAAAGTAATTGTTAGTATTATATGAGTTTTCAGGAGTATGTAAACCAAATTGACCAATATGTAAAAGTATTTAGTTATTGGAATCCAATATGAAATTGATTCTAAATCTAAAATCTGTAGACATTTAAAATAATGTTTTAATCTTATAAGAATGCTTGTCCTGCCAGACGGGCCTCCTTTTTTCCAGCAAAAAAAGAAGTAAAAATGCCCGAAATCTAAAGGAAGTTTTGTTCCGCAAAAGCTACACAAACCATGATTTCCGTTGAATTACACGCTTATTCTGCCTTCCTAAAGTCTCATGTTTCAATGTAACTTCACTGAATGCAATATTTAAAAACTTATAACATTAATTGTAAGAGGCAGACGCGATTCCATTCACTTCAATCATTACTTCTTTTAGATTCCGATATTCATTCTGTGTAATATGTTTTAATCACTCACGAAAACCTAAAACAATACTATTTGAGAAGTTCACTATATTGTTACAAATATGCAATGGAAACAATCAAACTAAAGTATTGAAGTGATTTAAAAACTAGTGTTAAAATGACTTGCAAAGGAATTAACATTATGTTCTTAAATCACTTCATTATAAATAAGAACCGTATAAAAATGAAACCAACACTATTATTCATTTCTATAATTTGTCTAGCATTCAGTTGCACAAAATCTCCACTTCCTGCAGTGGAAAAACAAGTCAATCATTACAATCATGAAATATTTGAGGAGAACAAATTATCTCCAAGAGCTACTTATTTTGGTTTTGAGTCAAAGGAAATAGAAAAGAGGGAAAACTCTAACAGATTTCTTAGTTTGAATGGGAATTGGAAATTCAATTGGGTAAAAGATCCAAAAGAAAGACCGACTGCCTTCCAAAATATTGATTTTGATGATTCTAGTTGGAAGAGTATTTCTGTGCCGGCGAACTGGGAAGTGGTAGGTTATGGTCGACCAATATATCTAGACGAGCGATATCCGTTCACTACTAAATGGCCTGATGCCCCAGTTGATTATAATCCGGTGGGAACATATAGGAAGGAGATTGATATTAACAATGAATTCTTATCAGAGAATGTGATTTTGCATTTTGCAGGAGCCAAATCGGCTATGTATGTCTATGTCAATGGAACATATGTAGGGTATTCTCAAGGCAGTAAAACTCCTGCAGAGTTTGATGTCACAAAATATCTCAACAAAGGCAAAAATTTGATTGCACTTCAGCTCTTTCGTTGGAGTGATGCAAGTTATCTAGAGAGCCAAGATATGTTGCGTATGAGTGGTATTGAGAGGGAGGTTTATTTGTATACTCAACCCAAAGTATTCGTTTCCGATTATTATGCGAGCTCAACA
>CALKXE010000065.1 GCA_938003955.1 uncultured Saprospiraceae bacterium
GTGAAAGATATTGCTGTTGTTCCAAGTGGGAATATTCCTCCTGAAGTAATATTTCCGGCTGCAGGTGCAACAGTTACAGGAGTGTTGCAATCAGAAGCTATTGGAGTAGGGTAGTTTACTCTAGCTTGGCAGTCTGCAGTATTTACATTTATGATTATATCTTGAGTTGGACAATTTTGGAAAACTGGAGCTTCAACATCTGCTTGAATTATGATATTGGCCATCGTTGTGCCCATAGCTCCACATTCATCTACTACAGTCCAAGTAACTGGTGTCGTCGATCCACATAAGTCTACAGCTGAAGCATCGAAACTATTTGTTACAGAAGTTATTTGACAAGCTTCTACAACAGAATAATTATCTAGCCAATCTAGAACGTTAAGACTAATATCATCTCCACATTCTAATGAAAGATCTGCTGGAGGAGTAATCATCGGTGCTACATCATCAGTAATTGTATATGTTGATGTACCTGATGACTGATTTCCACAAGCATCAGTTGCTGTGAATACATATGTATAAGTCAGTGTAGTGTTCATTCCTACGCAAGACTCATTTTGTGATAATAGAGCACTGTTAACAGTAACTGCCAAATCACAATCGTCAGCAGCTGTTGCTGTAATTAACCAAGGATTGATCAAGCTTAAAGGGTCTGCCGCACAATCTGTTGATGTACCTGCAGTTGGAGGAGTAACTATTGGGTCAGTTGTATCTACGGTTCTGAGATATGCTATTTCTGATATATTATTTCCACAATCATCAGTAGCTGTAAATGTGTAAGGTGTCACTTCATTACTTCCACAAGCACCAGTTGGAGTGCCGACGGTGAAACTTAGAGTAACATCTGCGTCACAAACATCCACAGCAGTCATTCCTCCAAAAGTATCGGTCCAAGCTGTAATGTCAGCCATATCTGCTGGACATTCAAGGATCAAATCTGATGGTGGTACCATTATTACAGGTTTCGTATTATCTAGTATTGTGATCCTTGCAGTTCCCATTGTAGTAAGTCCACAATCATCGGTAGCCGTAAAGTTGACGTCTAGCATATTCATACCATCAGTGCAGCTTGGTAGATTAGATAAACTAAAATCATTGGTTATTGCTAAATTATCAGAACATATATCTGATGCTGTAGCTGATAGTAACCAAGATTGTAAGACAGCATCATTGGCCAAGTCATTACATTGTAACGTAATGTCATTTGGAGGAGTAATGATCGGTGCTGTAGTATCTTCAATTGTAAATCTAACTGTAACGGGATTAGACCCATTTCCACAATCATCCGTCGCTACAAATTGAACATCATAATATCCTGTAGATGGACATCCTGATGTTGGCACAAAAGAAGTAGCATTAAAATTATTTGTTATTACTACTGACGGACTACATTCTTCTGTAGCATCGGAGGCCATTATTCCACCTGTGTTTGCTAACCAAATTCCTAATTCTGCTTGGTTTCCAAGACCATCACATTCTACTGTGACATCTGGTGCGTTGTCTGCAAGTATTGGATCAGTAGTATCTTCAATGATTACATTTGCAAAGCAATCTGTAGAATTACCACTATCATCAGTGGCAGTAAATTGGTATTGTCGAGTATATGTTGTTTTGCAATTTGCAATTTCAAATATTACATCAACGACAAGATCAACATCGATATCACAATTATCGGTAGGGATAACGCTGTCTATCCATGCTTGAATATCTGCCGCCTCTGTAGCTGAACCACATTCTAGCGTCAAGTCAGTAGGGCATGTAAGCATTGGAGCTTCACAGTCTGTCACTTCGACGGTAAATGTGCAAGTCGTCATATTTGTGCCGTCACTAACCGTATATTCAACAGTAGATATTCCGAAATTAAATACTTGTCCTTCTACAAATCCAGTTCCTGAAGCGGTAGTCGTACCTGTAATATCGTATGAAACCATAATTGAAGGACATCCATCAACAACGGATGCATTGACCGCTGAATTAGATTCCCAAGTACACAATCCTTGATCATTACAAATAACAAGATCCGGCGGACATGTTACTAGAGGAGCAGTGTTGTCTTCTACCGTTATATTAAATGAACAAGAGGTAGTATTTCCACAATCATCATTTGCAATAAATGTAATATTGGTTGTACCTAATGGGAATTCTGAACCACTAATCGGTCCCGCGGTTTGTATTACTTGTGTCGGGCCATTGCAATCCATGGCTGTAGGTGTTGCAAAAACAACCAGTGCATCGCATGAGGATGCATCAACATTTACAGTCATGTCAGCTGGACAGTTGTCAAACATCGGTAAGTTTAATTCCGAAGGCACAATAATATCTCCAGTTGCAGTATTTGTATTTCCGCATTCATCTGTTGCGGTAAATGTAACAGTTATCGTTTCTCCACAAAGATCTGGCATTCCTCCGTTATAATCATTTGTAATTACAGAGTTACCACAACCATCTTCAGCGATAGGTGTATTTAGGAATCCATTTATTAGAACGGGTACATTATCACCACAATTAATGGTTATATCTGAAGGTAAAGTACTAAATGGGGGAGGTGTATTATCTACAGAAGTATATGATCCAAACGCTGTGGTTGAATTTCCACATTCGTCTGTCGATGTAAATGAAAAGTTATAAACTGTGTTTCCTGCACATGATCCTTCAACTTGACTTACTAAACTCGAGACAACAGTAGGTGTGGAACACAAATCTGAGGTAGTCGAAGCCATAGCATCGGCCCATAAAAATGGGTTTGCACCTACACAAGAGATGGGTCCAGGATCAGCTGCTATTGTTAATGTTGGAGGCGTATTGTCTTGGATTATTACGTTGGCAACTGAAGCTATAGAATTGTTTCCACAATCATCAGAAATTGTAAAAGTATAAGGTGTAATGCTCTCACCTGGACAAGGATTTAATGTAGTTCCTGGGGTTGCAACTACCATCGGACTTGGGTCACAAATATCAGTGAATAGACTATTTCCATTTGCAGCAACCCAAGCTGCTATTTGCCCCCCTGGATCAGCGGTGCCATCACATTCAATAATAAGATCTGAAGGGGTCAGCGTAAATACAGGAGGGGTGGTGTCTTCTATCGTTAAGTCTGCTGTTGCTGTGGTCATATTGCCGCAAGCATCAGTGGATGTGAAAGTTATTGTTTCTGTTGTTCCGCAATCTATAGCTCCATCATAATCGGTAGTTAATACTGGCTGATTGTCACATATGTCTGTTGTGAATGCAGAATTTAAAAAGTTAGTTATAGCTGTGGCTTGATTAGATGGGTTACATTCTAGAGTTATGTCAGCAGGTACAACTAATGTAGGATTTGTAGTGTCAGTTATATGAAGTATTCTATCAACAGGAGCAGAAGAGTTGCCGCACTCGTCAATAACAAAAAAGGAAACGGTAAATGTTTCATTAATATCATCGGTACAAGCCGCATCTAAAACTGAAGTACCGTCAAAACTATAGTCCCACATAAAAGTTCCACATGCTTCGGTAACATCAGCGTCAGTTAGACCACCGTTGTTATTTAGGAAGGCTTGGATATCAGAACTGTTTCCACTTCCATTACATTCAACTATAGTAGGATCTGTATTGGCAGGTGTTATTACTGGTGGAGTAGTGTCCTCTATTGTAAACGTTGAGAAAACTACTGTTTCATTTCCACACGCATCTGTAGCCGTAAATTGAAATGTTCTTACAAACGTATTTCCACAAGTATTTATATCTGGAAAAGAATCTAAAGCTGTCGTAAATCCTGGACAATTATCAGAAGCAGAAAACCCGTTTCTGAAACTTGCTAAATCTGAAACGTTTCCTGCGCCATCACATTCAACATTTAGATTAGCCGGCGATACGATTATAGGGTCAGTCTGATCGGTTGTGATAGATTGTGTTAAAACATTCATACAGCCGTTTGTCGAAGATCGTGTATATGTAATGTCAACTGTTCCACAAACTGTTGGGACAAAAGTTCCTCCAGTTCCATCTCCATTATCAGTCACGCCGATGCCACTAAATACACCTCCTTGTTCCACAGGTATCAATGTCACACTTCCATTTAAGCATGGATCTAGATTTGAAAATGAAAAACTAGGATCTAAGTTGTCACCTGACTCTACAGTTATTGATACAGATGTCATATCTGTACAACTGCCACCAGCGATTGTGCCACAAGCGGAGTAATCAATAGTTTCAGTCATTGTGACCACTACAGTTCCTGTACCAGAGAAAGTAACCATTCCTGTTACTGTATCAATTGTTCCTGGCCCTGTCGCTGCGAATACTCTATCAACAGGAGCATCATAATTAGGAGAATTGATTATTGGTGTTGCTGTTGGAGCGGGCCCAATGGCAGAGTAACAAACTGGATTTTGTATGTTGAAATTTGGCTGTGGTTGTTCACTTATAATAACACACGAAGTAACTGGGCCTATGGCAGGACATGTTCCGTTATCAAAGTTATAATCAACACAAAAGCAGCCAGGTCCACTATAAACTAAAGATCCTCCTTGAATATTAGATGGATTGGCACCGGTTGAACTATAATTGGAGGGATCAGTATCTGCACCAGGAAATAATGTAGATAAGGCAACCAATCCATTTGTCGATGTAGAGCAAGTTAAATTAATTGTAACTGGACTTGGATCAGTTGGTTCTTCAATAATCTCAATAGAGTAAGGTACTCGATTAGATGGACATCCATTACAAACACATTCTGCAAAGAAAGTATAAAGACCGGGAGTTACGTTATCGTAAGTTCCTTGCTGAGATAAAGAAGTTCCCGATGTAGGAGTAAATGTTGCTCCTGTCGATTGAGAAACTCCTCCTGTAGCGTTAGTATACCATTCTACAGTTGGTGTAGAACTGTCACCACAAGTTGGACATGCTGCCATTAATGACACAGCATCTCCTTCACATATATTAGTTGTTGTATTTCCATTCGTAGGATCATCAGCCGGGGCAAATGATGTAATTGTCATTGGAGTACCAATGGCGTCACAGCTTGCACATCCATTATCATTGACGAAATTTGGAGTGAAAATTATTGATGTTCCCTCAAGTACTTCTAGCATTGCTGATCCTTCAGGAATCATAACGCCAGGCATATCATTTCTAGTCCAAAATTTAGAATATGAACCAGCAGCATCATCAAATGCAACTCCGGATGCACTTCCATCTGCGGGGTTACATTTTTCAATTGTGAAAGAAAGATCAGGAATGAAGTCTCCACAAGATGACGTTTCTGTAGCAGAAATATTTGTGATGACAGGAGAAATAATAGTTACTTGTTTTGTAGTTACTGTTGAACAATCAACACAGTTAACGTCACTTATGTCGTATGTAATATCGTAAGTTCCACAGCTTGCACATTGATCTACATTGACCATTCCGCTTCCATTGATACAGTCTCCTGGTGTTATGCTTGGTGCGCAGACTTGTCCAGACCATGTAAATGACATTCCAGGGGGTAGATCCGTAGGCTGTAACGTCGTAGAACCTCCAGCATTCAGGCCAGCATTTTGCCACTGAGGACTTGCAGCGCTGCTGGGAAGGATGATTTCTTGACCACATAGCATGTCGCAATTTATCTCAACTGGTGTAGCAAAGTCGGATGTCGGGTAGAACACTTCAACATTCAGCTGTACATTTACAGTGACATCATCTTCTGCATTACAATCAGCATCTTTGAATTCAAAGGATGCCAGGCCAGAGGAACATGTATTCCCAGATGCAGTTGCATTTGAAAGCTCTTCGAATCTGCCATCAACATTAATTCCTGAACCCATAGCAGTATTTACATTTCCAGAAGAAGGGTCTAGTCCAGTTATTGTAGATACATTATCTATTTGGAATGTATTAGCTGCATAATCTACGCCACAACTATTATCAGAATTATAAGTAATTGAAATGTCAGATCCACACCTTACGTTTACTGTGGTTAATGTAGTATTAATGATATTTCCGTCTGCTTCAGTATAATTTACAGATTGATCCATGCCACCTAGACAATCTTCCACATCGAAGTCAGCCATAATCTGATAAACTCTATCTCCAGGAACGGTCAAGCTATTAATTATATACGCCCAGTTTCCATCAAAAGTAGGAGTGTCTCCTAAAGGATTAGCGGGTGCTCCTGCCCAAGTGGTTGGAGGATCACCTGCAGCTATTCCAGGGAATTTCGTCAATTCTCCTAAGGGGTCTGCTGCAGCTGCTCTGTCCTCGTTGCTTCCGCATGGCGGGCCGCCTTCATTTCCTCTTCTTCTTGTGTAAAGAACGGCGTTGTATGTTTTTCCCGGACACAAGAGTAGTCCAGTTGCTAGTGTTCCAGGGTTCCATTGAAGTTCTACACCTGATTGAGTGTTGGTACAGCCGAAAAATTGTGCAGTAAATCCATCCGTTGCGTTACAGCCTTCTTCAACTACGTATAATTCATATGAAAACCAATCAGAAGTCCATCCGTTTCTTCGATAGAATTCATAATCGATTTTATAAGTGCCAGGATTGGCCGGATCTTCTAAAACTACTAGATTTCGAGCACCCCAAATGTGGTCTGCCTTCGCATTGTTAGCACTAAAAAAAAAAGCTATTAATGTGAATAGCAGCAATTTCATTATATTATTCATTATACCTGTTTATATATAATACATTTTAATTATGTATTATGCGTTGATTCGTAGCTCGATATGAACAAGATTGCTAGATTAGTAGCGCTCTCGCTTATCAAGTGCAAATGCCCCACCCAAAAGGAGGGGATAAAGAAATAGGGGTGTGGTGTAAAGGTAGGTAATTTAGATGTTTATATATGAGTTCTTTTTAAATATAAACAAAATATATGTGTGATGGGATTTGACTAAAATTTGGAGCTGTTGCAAAAATTGAGCAATTAAGGGTTAGTGAACCATAATTCAATAGCTCCTCCTGCATTAGTAGGGAATCTAGCTTTGATATATTCACTATATAAATGTACAAGATGTTCCACTTCCATTTTCAGAACTCCAGCTCCTTTGCCATGAATAATCTCAACTTTTCGAGTTCGGTTATCGATGGCTTCTTCAATGAATTTTTTAGCCGCAGTAACCTGATAATCAATTATTCGTTCTGGTCTAGTATTGGTCATTGATGGATTTAGTACCTCAATGTGCAGATCTATTACATTACTAAGTACTTTAGGTTCTTGTTTTTCGATTGTAGGTCTAGGAATAAATTCATTTTCTGAGTCAGAGTGGTTGTCTGGTGCATGCTCTAGGTTGCCAGGTGTTGTTAATATTATCTTCCCACCTATATTCACTTTTATTTTTTGCTCTTTAGAAATACCTGCAAATTTGCCTATTCTGCCTGATTTTTTAAGCTTGAGTAAGTCACCAATCCAAAGTTCACTAATTATCATATATATCTATAATATTGAGGGGGCAAAACTAGGGTAATTCAAACAGTAAATCAAATGAATAGGGTGGATTTTTATATCCTAAAGCAAAAAGATTGGTAGCTAAGATGGATTTAAAATTTGTATTTAATTTGAGCTTTTACTTCTGATCGTACATTTCCTTCAATAAGCTGACCAGCAGATCCTATTTCTTCACGATTATCATAGTAAGTTCTTGAATATCTAGCTTCAAAAGTTATTTTTCTGCCTATACGTTGTCTCCAATTGATATAGAACCTTGACCCTTTGTCAGCATAAAAAGGAATACTAAATTCATATAAGATATCATTCTCAAAAGTATAAATTCTAGTGTCAAATCCATCTGTGTCAAAAAGGGCATAACGTGCTGTAAATGAATATGAACGCCCGATAGGTTTGTATATGATATCTTGATATAAAAGGTAGCCATTGGATACTTCACCTGCATCATCAAATAGTGTGAATTCTATTCGGTTTCTTAATTTTAGTGACTTGCTTAGGGTATTGGTTGTGTTTATTCTTGCTCGATGTTGTCCTCGCAAATTTAGGATGTCAATCTTATCTTCGGACCCACCTGATCCATTTCTCTGTTTTTCCTCATATCTATACTGGAAATAAGCATTGAATCTTCTTTTCTTATTATACTCTAATTTGAACAAATATTCTCTTCCTGTAGAAGGAGCATCTACTTGAAACCTCAACCATGGATGAGACCAAGTGTCAAAATACATACTTGCTGTAAAGTGCTTGTTAATTCTGGATAAGATACTAAAATACACTCCTCTTTCATTGATAGGGAACGTCCCTTCAGAGAATGCGTTTGCATTAAGTACTTGATAATCCTTAGCATAATCCCTGTATGCAAGTGCAATGTCAGTATTTCTTCCGATACTTATGAGGGCTCCTGCTAATAGCGCTGTGCCTCCGTTGTCACTTCTTGCAGCCTCTCCAAATAAATTGAAATTTCTGTATCTATACCCAAAATCTAAACTTAAATTAGTCAACTTGTCTCCTTCAAATCTATACTTTTTATATAGTTGATCGTCAGTTTCGAGAGGAATTGAAAATGTTTGATGCATGCTGTTAAAAGCCAAAGAGAAGTTACGTCTTTTGTACTTTAATATTCCTCCCATAGAGGTTTGAGTAGCTGAGTTCTCTTTTTCTATTTCTCTTTCGGTCCTATGGAAACCATCTATTATAATTGAAGAGAACCTTTGGAATCCTGCATCTATTGTGGAGTCTTGATCTATGGAAGCATCAATAAGTTTTCTTGATGCAAAAGCGGTCAATTCTATATTTTTTGTGATTTTAGTTGCAGCAGCAATTCCTCTAAAGAAGTTTCCTTCATTAACAGAACTGTATGGCCTAATAGCTCTTCCTCCTCTTTTGATATTCGTTACAAATGAAGATTTTCCACCGCCAAAACTATTGTGAACGATAAGACCTTGTCCCATACTCATAGTATAGTCACCTATGTTTAGTGTATGGAATATTGGCAAAATATCTCTTAGGTGTATAAAGCCTGTATAATAGTCAAATCCATTCTTGTTACTACCTGTGAAAAATTGCTCGCCAGGATCTTTCTCCATTGTAAATCCAGCGCGTACATTTCTACCACTGTTGAAGTTGTATCTAGCAAATAAATGATTCGGATCACCCAGATAGCTATCATCTTTGAAGCCTTTTCTCTCTTGGAGGACGTTTTTCCATTTTAGGAATACATTTGATCTTGATTCTTTTAGTATTGATTTTAAAGTGTGATTTTGCCGTTCTCCACCTTCGGTAACAAGAGGTACGAGCGCGTTTAGTACTCCAAAGTCTAATGAAGGAATCGTTTGTAATTCATATTTACTTAGGAAAGGGCCGTAATTGTCTCTGTAATCTAGAATGGCAGCAATCTGAATGTCGGATAATAGCTGAAGGCCCTGGAGGTCCTCCTCGGTTGCTTTATTTATGTTTATTGGATTCTTAAGATATACTTGTAAGTCTTCGTACAACGAGAAGAAGTCATAGCTCCCTTCGTCATCGTTTTCTAGTAGATCTTCTAATAAATTTGCGGACAGGACAGCAATAGAGTCCTGACTAGTAAGACTATAGCTTGTCAAAAGACAACAAAGGGATAAAATTAAGTTACGTATTCTCATATTTACGAAGGCGGTATATATGTAAATATACATAGTGTAATCTAACTATGAGTAAGAAAAAAGAAAAAAGGCGATCTTCCTGGCTAATGGAAGATCGCCTTAACAATCTAAACTACTAAATTTATTTTTCAACATCCACTTTAAGGGATGTCTAATTTACTTTGTGAAATTCTTAGAGAATGTGCCGTTTTTATTTGAAACAACGATGCTATAATCACCAGAAGGTAGATTTGCTACACTGTATCTTTTATTAATCGAACCCATATTTTTAATGTTAGTTTGATACAATACTCTATCATTTTCCTGGATGTATATTTTAGTATCTACTCCAGCTGCTAAGTAATTCACATCAATGTTATTATTAGCAAAATTGAATACTGGTTTAAATGTTGTATTGGCTTCGAAATCAATAAGCATTTCTTTCTGAGTAATTGTAATGTTATTTATTACTGTTTTGATCTCATTAGAAATAGTAATTACATAATCACCAGCTTTTAGGTTTTCTAAACTGTATTGCTTACTTCTTTTTAATTCTTGGTGATTAGAATAGATATTAATTCCTTCATCATCGGAGATAGTGATATCTACAAAACTAGAGTTCCACTCTGTATGATTGATAATGAATGATTTTGCACCATTTGAAGTAATTACTGGTTCCGTTGTTGTTGCAAAAGCAGAAACTGCAGTAAAAATAATTGCTATAAAAATGTTGATAATTTGACTCTTCATAATTTGTAATTTTAATTTTTTTGTAATTTTTGTAATTCTTGTAATCTTTTCTAATGCAAATGTATAACGAATGTTTGCAGAATAATATGTCTGTATTGATATATATTGATACTATATTACCGCAATTAGTTATTTTTAGTGCCGTTTTTGTTAAAATGATGCGATTATTGTGCGTGGACGGTATAAAATATCGAACTTAGCAACTGGTTAAACTAAATAATAAGATTAATTGAAAAAGGAAAGTACTATAAAACAGCAGCAAGCGACCCTTGAAAAAGTAGTGCCTACTTTTGGTCAATCATTTACAATTTTAAAGTTTGATGCATCTTATGAAAATAACGAACCCTTTTGGCATTTTCATCCAGAGATCGAATTAGTCTATGTAGCTGATGGAACGGGGAAGAGACATGTTGGTAATCATATATCATATTACAGAAAAGGGGATCTAATATTAATTGGCCCCAATTTGCCTCATTTTGGATTCACTGATAGGCTAAGTAAAAACGAATCTGAAATCGTACTACAGTGGAAGGAAGATTTCCTTGGAATCAAAATATTAAATTTGCCTGAATCGGAATTAATTAAAAATTTATTAATTAGGTCGAAGCAAGGCATTGTCTTTCATGGAAATATTAAAGAAGAAATAGGAGCTAGATTAGAAGATCTAATGCATATGGGACCTTTTGAGAGATTGATGGGATTCATAAACATACTTCACAAACTATCTCTTTCTGATGAGTATAAATTATTAAATGCATCAACAGTTGGGTTAGTAGTCAATCAGCAGGATAGCAAAAGAATAGATACTATATATAAGTATGTTCGTAAGCACTTCACAGAGGAGGAACTCCCTCTTAAAACGGTTGCAAATCTTGTAAATATGACAGTGCCTTCATTTTGCAGATATTTCAAAAAACATACCCATAAAACATTCACGCAATTCGTCAATGAATTTAGAGTTGTACATGCTACTAAGTTATTGTCTGAGTCCAATGATCCTATTTCAGATATTTGCTTTGAAAGTGGATTTAGTAACTTTTCTCATTTCAATAGGAATTTCAAAAAGATAACAGGTAAAAGCCCTAGAGATTACAGACGAGAATTAGGTGGAGTTACAATAGCTGTTGAATAGAATGATTGATAAACAATTAATTAGAATGATCCCTAGCACTTATTGAAGCATCGATTTTGATCTCTTCTTCCTCAATTTCTAGTTTCGAAATATTATCTAAGTCTGGCTGACCGGCATCGATCCACGCGGAGAACCATACACTGCCTATTGAAAGAATTGCATCCTGCATTCTGGTTTCTACCATGCCATCCATACGATCATGATATGCTCTAGAGAATTCTGGACACTGTGTTTTTATAGTTCGCTCTAGTCTTTCATCGTAGCACATTTGTTGATCCTCAGGATAAGTTTCGGTTAGCTCTTTTTCTATGTCCAAGACATCATCTAGCAATTTGTGACTGTCTTCAATAATACCCCAGAAATACTTCAGTGGTTTCTTTATATATAATGCCTTTCCTACCAGAAAACTGTATTCTGTATCTGCATATAATTCGGGTAGTCGAGATTCCCAAAATGCGTGTATCCCAATTTGATCCGTTAGTTGGCCATTGTAATTTTTGGTTGTATGCAGAGGTACATGGGCGTCTCCAATATAATGACCATATTCTGCGGAGGTTCTTAATATCTTCTCATAATCTCCATCTTGGAAAGCTTTGACTAACCAATAATACATTGTGTTCAGATGATAGGGTAGTATGCCTTCCTTGGAAAATTCATCTTTAATATATAGGTCACTTCCGTTGCTTATGCCTGGAAATAAATTATCTATTGATGAGCTAGAAACGACCCATTCGTCTTCATAATATTGAGGCATTACTTGATCTCTGAAGTATTGCCTGAATGTGTCAGTCGAAATATTGTAAGTTTTGTTATTGGCAAAAACACTAACAGTGTCTCTGGTGTACTTAAGATCTAATGAAACAGTATCAGATTGACTTATGAATTTGTAATCTGAGTATTTCATCAGCGCGTCATCAAATATCCATGGCACATCTCTAAGTGCATTTTCTCCCCAAGAATCTATATCAATATAGTGTCTTACTGCTTCATGTTTGGTAGCATATCTTCTTTTGTCTGGATCTACTGCATGTTCAGTTATATACTCTATATTCTTCTTATAGAATCCGATCATTTCAGGAGGCAATGTAAAAACTGCCATACGATTGATTTTTCGATGACCATAAAATCCCCATTCTGGAGAAGATACAAATGCACTGGAGGTCAAGTATATCACAAATACGATAGAAATGGATGTCAATGCGCCCAGAGTTCTTTTCATTTTAGTATTCATGGTATTCTTGTTTATGGTTCAAGTAATTTTATAAGGCTAATATTTCAGCCATTTCGATAAGATCTTTATTTAGCTCTTTCGTTTTGTTTATTGCATCATCAAACGAAGTATACGAAATCTTGTCATTGATTACACCTAAAGCAACGCCTGATTGTCCGTCTAGTAATGAATTGACAGCGGCAAACCCTAGTCGAGAAGACAATACTCTGTCTTGACAAGATGGAGATCCTCCTCTTTGTAAGTGTCCTATTATCGTGACCTTAGTGTCAAATTGAGGATTGAGTACCTTGATCTTATCTGCAATTTCCATTGCGTTCCCATTCTTATTCCCTTCGGCTACGATAACTAAGTTAAATAATTTCTTTCGCTTAGCAGACTTATTTAACATGTCCGATAGCTTTTCTAGGGAGTCATCTTTTTCCGGAAGGAATATAGAACTTGCACCACTTCCGATACCAGTATGTAAAGCTATGTATCCAGAATGTCGGCCCATTACCTCAATGAAAAATAGTCTATTGTGACTATCAGCTGTGTCCCGAATTCTATCTACGGCTTCTATCGCAGTGTTGATTGCAGTATCAAATCCTATCGTATAATCAGTACCATAAATGTCATTATCAATTGTACCAGGAATTCCTACAAATGGAATATCATACTCTTCCATAAATATTTTGGCTCCAGTAAATGTTCCATTTCCTCCGATTGCTACACAAGCATCAATATCATGTGCTTTGAGTGAATCGTAAGCTTGTTTTCTCCCTTCTGGAGTTCGAAATGATTCGCTTCTTGCCGTTTTTAAGATAGTTCCTCCTCTATGCATAATATTACCGACATCTCTTCTTTCTAGTCGTTTGATATCATTATTAATCATACCATCGTATCCACGGTAAATTCCGTATACATGAAGGTTGTTGTATTCTGCAGTTCTAACGACTGACCTTACAGCTGCATTCATTCCAGGTGCATCACCTCCTGATGTAAATACTGCCATTCTTTTAATATTCGTTGCCATCTCTTTCATTTTTTACAACCACAGATATACCAGTTTAACCTGGTATGATTTAAATTAGGACTAATCTTTAATTTAAATACAACTTACGCATCCGCAAGGAACTTATGATTGTTTTTGTACGTGGTATTTGATCAACCCGTCGATAGGTTTTTGTATGATCTCAGCCAAGTGTAAATTGTTATTTTCTATAATCTCTTTTAATATATCTTGGCAAAAATAAGCTATCGAACCTACAAAGTATAATTCGTATGAATAATAATTAGAATATGATTTAATTCTTATGTCGATGAAGGATTGAAAAAGAGGAGAAAGTAGAGACCTACGCCATTCTTTATTTTTTGTTTCATTTACAAAAGAAGCAAATTTTGCCAAAAAGGATGTTGTATTTGATTCTTGGTAAAGTGAATGTACTACGCTACTTTTATCAATGCTATATTTGGATTCAAATTCTTGTACAACATCACCGGGCATTTTTCTATAAAAATATGACTGAAGAATGGCTTTGCCTATTTCGGTGCCCGCACCTTCATTACTAATGATGTAGCCAAATGTAGGAATGTTATCAGTGATTTTATGACCATCAAAAACACAAGAATTGCAACCTGTACCTAGTATGGATACGATACCCTGCTTGTCTCCCGCAAGAGATTTGCACGCTCCTAATAAATCACTAGATATTTTTATTTCAATGGTATTCTCAAAATACAATAACAACCAATCGTAAATTAATTTTTCGGTTGATTTATCTATTACACCTGCACCATAATAATAGATATGAGTTATATCTGGAGCTAAATCAGCCAGTTCAGAATTATGTTCTGACAAAGGAATGAATGCTAAATCCGATGAAGGATTTATACCAATACTTGTATAGATGCTATGATCTACGCCATTTATTATCGCCCAATCTGTTTTTGTTGATCCACTGTCTACAACCAGTATCATATTGTACCGATTTTAGTGAAGTGCAGCTTTGATTTCTAGGCCATCAAGAATCTCACCTTCCCGCTCTACCCACCAAGCTAATCTTTTGTATACATCATCCTGTGGGAAATATTCAAGTGCCATTTTTACGAATATATGTCCGTGTTTAGCTTCACTTGCCCACAGTATCTTATAGAACCTATGCATCTCTTCATCATCTTGTGCTTCGGATATCATCCTGAACCTTTCAGCGCCTCTTGTTTCTACGACAGACGCCACTAATAGTCTGTCCATAAAGCGCTCTTCTCGACCGCTATGACAAAGCTTAATAAGTTGTTTTACATATAAGTCTTCTCCAATAGAATGAGAAAGCTGTATTCCTCTCTTTGCCATGAGATCATACACCTGCTGGAAATGCTCTAGCTCTTCAACACCAGTTGCAATTAGTTCAGGTAAAATTTTAATTCTATCTGGGTATTTAGCCACGAAACTCATTGCCATAGCTGATGCTTTTCTTTCACAATCTGCATGGTCTTGAAGGAAGCTTGGGAAATCATCCATTACCGCATCAATCCATTCTTGTTTACTAGGAACAGCAAGATCAAGGTTTAATTTCATATTTATTTATTAAATTTTGCGATACTTGCGTCGTAGTTATAAGAAAGATTTTTTTGCATGAAAACGCCTCAGTTCCAAAAAGATCAGAGTTCCAACCTATTGGGTGGGAAAATTTTGGCGAATACTCCATCCTCTTGTGGTTGGGCAATCAAAATTTAAGATCTTTTTTACTACTCTTATGAAGAGGCCATATATACTAGAACTATTAATACTAGCGTAATAATTAATGTTACTGTGAAAAATTTCTTTTGTGCAGCTTTGTCTTTTTTTGCTGTATCAGACTTCTTTTTATTCCTTGCCATAATTATTGCTTTTTGTTTCTACGGTCTAATATAACATAGAAATAGCACTCTTACAAATTGAAGTCTTGAAAAAATAGGAGATTACATCTATCACCGATTTAATGGTGTGTCAGATTCGTTAATCGAGATCAATCTCTAACCATTTTTCCAACGCAGAAATGAAAACAGACCTTTCTGATTCAGTCATGTTTTTTATTCTCGCAGTCCCATGGTGTTTGTCTTTCATGAAGAACCATTTCGAATTGACTTTATCGGAGGGGGGAACCGCCGTTGCAGACCATGTGTCTAGTGCTCCATTGATATAGAGCATGTTGTTGCCATTTTTTTCTATCCATTTTGCCGCTTTGTTTGTTAAGGTGCCGTCCCATTTTGCTTTCATTTTGTTGGGCACAAATGCAGCATGAGGATGCGGGTCATAAGATAAGTGATTTAGTAGCCCTTTGAAGTTTTCTGTTTCATAGCCATAATATCCCATCTGCGTCGCCGATTGATAGTAGTGCGAGCCGTACGCTTTCATGTCTCTATCCGAGAAGAAATCAAGGCCGACTACTTCTAGAAGGTATTCGACTTGTGTAGTTAAGTCAGCATCTTCCGGTATTTTAGAACAATCTCGTCCGTACTGCCAGAACGAAAATGGTAATTCAAGTACTGCGTATTCATATGCTTCACCTAGGCTTAAGTAATTGAAGTCTAAATTGCGACCTTTTACATACCATTTCAATAGCGGTAGTATCTGATCAGAATTCTTCAATAGATCTTTCTGTAAATCAGTAAGGTCGTTTCGACATTCCTCTGATCCAATGTTATCTAAGAAATCGTAAATTCTTTTTTCTTCATATTCATAGTTAAGAGGTGCGACGTACGGGATGCTTACGTCCACGTCTTCAGGATATAGGTATTTGTAGAATATAGTAGTCGTTCCTCCTTTACTTATACCCGTGGAGATCCATTTTCCATTATATAATTCTCCAAATAATGTACGTATTCTATGTAAGTCTGCTGTTGCTTGTTCGAACGTGAGGTATTGATAGTCTAATGAGTCTGGAATACTTTCTCCAAAGAACCGATGTTCTACATTGAATTGATTCGCCTTTGTCAAGGCAGCAACTTCAGTAATACTATTTCTGCCTTTATTATATCCATTGGTAATGATTGCTGTAGGGTTATTATAGTCTATATGACTATAGTATACCTTTTGATAAAAATGACCAGCAGTTGGATTAGTGTGATCTAGCGGCTGCTTAATCATTAATTTATATGCAGCTTTATATCCATTTGGGGTATCTATTTTGGTGAAGATAACATCTGGTAGCTCGAACATTTTTATTTCCAATTCTGATTGAGAAAACACGTTCTGCAAAAGGAAGCATAGAGTTATTGAAAATACATATTTCATGGTTGGTAGTGTTATTGTGTTGTTTTTCATAGTTGAAGATAGGATTTCAGCCTAATGCGATTAAAATGATAGCCAAAATAGCCATTAAAAATCCAATAATTTTTTGAGTGTTAAACTTCTCAGAGAAGAATATAAGACCCAATATAGCTGTTGTAATTAATATGCCCACATTATTAATAGGAAATACTACTGAAGCCTCCATCCCATTTGCTAAGACTTTGAGTAAGAGCCATATTGAAAAGAAGTTAGGTATGCCTAAGGCAAACCCTGCAACAATGTCTTTCTTTCTGAAGGTCGTCTTGTTTTTTAGATAATCGAAAAGGACGAATAGTACTCCAAAACAACCAGCAAAAAAGAAAAGGGTAGCAATGAAGTCGATGTCGAGACTGCTCGCTAGACCGGTTTGGTTTACATACCAAAGTCCCCCGTCTACAAAACAACTACCTATAAAAGTTCCTACAGGTAATAACCAGATGAGTGAATTGGTTCTCTTTGAAGGCGCAGTGTGATTGATTACCACTTGGCTTTCAGAGCTAGTCATACTCATGACAAGTATTGATGCTACAGCCATTATAATACCTGCAATCTTGAAAATGCCTGCGGAATCATTGAAATATATAATAGCGGCTAGAGTAGGAGCGATTAATGACATTTTTTGAAATATGGACCCTAATACTACTCCAAACTTCTGTACCGTCTGCGCAAATAAATTGAAAGTGATGACAAATGAAAGTCCAATAAGTAGTGCGGCTACGAACCAGTCTTTGTCTAGGGCATCTATGGTCACCGCTGGTTTTCCTATCACGATAGACGCCGTTAATGCACATACAAAATAGTTGACCACTATAGCCTGTAAAACTCTAATGTTGAACTTAGCAAAGAGTTTGAAAACTATGCTTATGTATGAGTTAAATAGGATGCAAATAAGAAGTAAAAGCATTAATGTTATATCTTATATTCTAATTGAAATGATTGTTACTTTAAGAACGAAAGGTATACAGAAACGTGGGATACTTGATCTAAAATATTTTTTTTTGAGCCTGATTTTGTAAAATGTTTAATAATACCAATTGTGTTTCAATTTGCCGCATAAAGATGTTGGTAAATGCCGACATAGAAGGGGTCGTATAAGATATGGTATAATATGGTATAAGAGATAATATAAGATATGGTATAAGAGATGGTGTAAGAGATGGTGTAAGAGATGGCTTTCGAAGAAAACACTCGATTCGAAGAAAACACTCGATTCGAAGAAAACACTCGATTCGAAGAAAACACTCGATTCGAAGAAAACACCCGATTCGAAGAAAATACCCGGTATTGAATGATGCAGACGAATGTATGCGGCAAATTCAATAGTAATCGGTATAAGCCAACCCATTGTTCAGCTTGATGAATCTGATAGGAAATTCAATGCGCACATTTTCTTTGAGTAGAATACCGTCTTTAACAACAATGTGAATCAGAAGATAATATATTTAGGCAATGAACTTAAATAGATATTATCGGGAATAAAGAACATAAAAAAAGCCGCCCTTGGGTAAAGGCGGCTAGTGTTTTCAAGTGGTTTGATTTATTCGAACGTTACCTTTTGAGTAGCGACGCCTTCATTAAAGAAAGCTTTTACAAAATAAATACCAGTTGGTAGATTGTTTCTTTGAACTATTACACTTTCAGCGTTTACGTTAGTAATCTGATCATATAATCTTCCGTCCATTCCAAAGATAGCAATAGTATTTATGTTTTTGCCTAATGCAGAAACTTTAACACTTGTTGATGCAGGGTTAGGTGCAAGTGTTAAAACTGAAGCGTCAAGAATATTTACAACATTATCTATACTATCTAAGTAAAGTGTTGCACAAGGTAAATCAAGTGTTACACATGCTCTTGGAGCAAAGTAGTTGATTAATGAATCCATGTATGTAGTTCCTTTTTCGAACGATGCATCTGGATTGTTTGCTCTACTTACAAGATCCCAGTTACAATTAGTTAATGGAATCATCATGTCAGTACATTGTTGAGGTTGTGACATCGACCAGAATGCAGCATCCCACCAATCCCAAGGTGCACTTTCTTCTGCTGCAGGAGTAAGTGGATCACCATCCAAATCCCAACTTGGTCTTACGAACGGGTATAAACCTTCATATCCATCATTGTTTGTGTTTGCAGACGTTGTCCAAGCATCATCATAAATAGTACCTTCTGTAAATGGAGCATTGATACCAAGCTCTGTTGCTTTTCTTTGTGTATCATATGATCCAGATACTTCTACTACTAAGTCACCAGTTGTCGGAACAATAAGAAAGTCAGTTTCGTACGGTGCAAATGGATCTGTAGGTACAGCAAAAGAAATAATAGGCGTGTCATCAGCGTCCAACCAAGTTGTATCACCTAATGCTCCTCCCATGTTTACTGTTAAGTTGATATCATTTGAATATCCTACGTGGTTAGGGATATTGATTGCAGCCATTTGTTCTCCAAAAGGATCACCATGAACTCCTTCTATTACCATTGGTATTTGCATCGCATTGATAAACTTAGGCAATACAACATCACTATACTGGTCTATTGTAGCAGCTCCTAAAGTAAGGTATCCTCCTGTTCCTACTCCCCAGTTAACGATATGCTCGCCACTGATACCATAAGGATTTCCTTCTTCTACTGATTTTCTGAAAAATCTTGTCGCTGCATGAGAATCTTGTACTCCTCTGTATGCTGCATTGATCAAAGTTTCTGTTCTTACATCTTGATCAGGAGAAATTGGATTCCATCCTAATCTGTAATCTACAGAAGCTACTACATAACCTCTTCTTACTAATCTTTCGATCATGTCTACAACATAAGGATCAGTTTTTTGTCCGTTGATTTGACCATTTACCAATGGCGGTAAAAAGTTTCCTGTGTGGAATACTTTGATCAAGGGTCTGTCAGTTTCAGTATCTCCAACAGGTGTGTAAATATCCAACTTTAGATCTACAGGGATTGGCATTCCTGTCAATACCTGTACATTATTAGCATAGACGATGTCAGACTGTACTTCTACGTCTGTAAATATTTCATCAACATATCGTGTCATTTGGGCATTTAGTCCAAACACTGTTAATGAAAATAACGCTAGTGTAAAAAATCTTTTCATAATTTGAATTTGTTAGTGTTTTAAAATTTAGTGTTTATTTTTAATTTGATTTAAAATCATAAGTCAATTTTATATATCCCATTCTTCCAATTCTAGGTCCACCATAAGCTTGGAAAACTAGATTGTTCAATATGTTAGATGCACCTACTTTTATTGTTAGATTTTGGTTTTTTAGGTTGTAATTTACCTGAGCATCTACCAATCCATATGATGGTATAAATCCAGTGAATTGAGGAGACCCTTCGAATAGGAACCCCTGAATCCATTTGTAATTAACATTGTAACCAAGTGTGTTCGAAGTGCTTTTCGTAAGTTTTAATTTACGACCAGAAAATCCAATGTTATACTTGTGTTTTGGTGTGTTGAATGCAGGAATAATAGGGTCGTCATCATTGGTTACTACTAGATCATTATAAGAGTAGTTACCAGCTATTTTAAATTCATTCCAGTAATAATTCAGACCAACAGATAGTCCTTGTGTTCTAACTGTACTTGAGCTATTGGCAGAGTATCTATATATATCTACGTTCGTTGGTACATTACCACTTCCTGGAGTATTGTCAAACAGTACTTCAGCTCCTAGATTGAATCCAATAAAGTTTGTATAAGAACTAAAATAATATCCTGCATCCAAGTAAATTTTATCAAATAGGGTAGTCCTATATCCAACTTCCAGTGTTTGTACTTCTTCCGGTTGAATTCCAGGTATATCAAACGAATCAAGTAAACTTCTATCAAGATTTGGATCTCTTCTAAAATCATCAAATGATTCTAAAGTAATAACATCCGTTATATCATCAATGTGGCCTCTCAATGTAGCTCTACCTACATTAAAGTCTAAATACTGGTCTGTTAATGTAGGATTTCTAATAGCTGATGAAAATGATACCCTTAGGAAATTCTTTTCTGATGGTGTCCATACTACACTCGCAGCTGGAGAAAGCAATAGATCAAAGTTGTCATTTTTATCAGCTCTCAACGTTCCGCTTACTTTTACTTTATTTTCAGCCAATGATTTTTGAAACCCACCATATAAACCAACTTCTCCTACTTTAATATCTACGTCTGCAGTACTATCAATGAACACTGTTCCTTCAGATTCTGGATCGTACAATCTGTAACTTGCTCCTACTTTTATATAGTCAACAAATGTAGGTTCAAATTTATACTCACCATTAAAGTGGAATAGTTTTGATCTATCAATTAACCTTGTCCCTCCGCCAACTTGTCCACTTGGAGAAGAAGTTATTCTATCAAATTGTTCTTGGAACTCTGGAGTCCCTGGAGCGTAAAATCCGAAAAATTCATCCGTTTTTGCATTTGCAGCCTCAGAAGCAGTTGCGTGATATCCGGCTAGTGTTGATATGTTATCTGGGCTTTGGAGCCAAGCAATAGCAGCTTCATTATCAAAATTGCCTACTGTGCCATCTGGGTTCTGTATTAGAACGCCATTATCATCAAATAACATAAACTCAGGGTAACCTCCGTCTATCATATCTTGCTGTCTATTTTCACTAGTCCAACTATTGATATATCGAGATCTCCAATCCAAATCAGGAATAGCCGCTTGTTGTAGTTGTAATGCTGTGAAGTACGGATCATATGAATCTCCAGCATTATCTACAGTAACATATGCTCTCACAAAGTATTTATCCCTCTTTTTGAGTTCAAGCATATTTTGAAAGAATTGTATGTTTTTCAGGCTAAATCTGTTGTCACCTTGATATACTGTAGTTCCATTACTGTAAGAACTACAGAATTTAAGAACTGGTGAATCTATGTCTTTTGAAGGGTCTAATCTGAAATGCAAGGATAGATTAGATTTTAGATTTTTAGTGTCGTAATCCACTAAATCCTTTTCTTCATATCCTTTTCTTTGGAATTGTCCGAGACCTACCAAGTTACCGAATGGGCTGACAGTCGTTTGATCAAACAATGTATTGTACTCATCACCATAAATATTGACAGCATCAAAACCACCTGGGTTTTGTGAACCTGTGTATCCAGCTCTGCCGATACCTTCTGTATCATCAGTATATATCGGATCATAATTGTCGGCTTCCCAATCATCTGCAGTTAAGTACGAGAGGTTTAATTTGTAAGCAAACCATTCTTCGTCATTTTTATTTTTGAATGCTTGTG
The DNA here is from genome assembly GCA_938003955.1 of uncultured Saprospiraceae bacterium. GTDB lineage: Bacteria > Bacteroidota > Bacteroidia > Chitinophagales > Saprospiraceae > CAJXUU01. The sequence goes on from CALKXE010000065.1 coordinate 22,166, forward strand.
CCCATCTGACAGCTGTTTCTAGTAGGTTCCTTTCAGCTACTTTTACCGAAGCGGCTAGACCCTGATGAAAAAATGGATCTTTTGTCTCCATACTAATTACACCATTAAATGCATTTGGTCCATAAAATGCAGAACTGGCACCTTGTATTAAGTCTACTTTTAGGATGTCTAATTCAGAAGAACCAAGAAAGTTACCTAATGAAAAGTTCAATCCTGGTGCTTGGTTATCTACTCCATCTATTATTTGAAGTGATCTTACTGGATTCGTACTATTAAAACCCCTGGTGTTAATTACTTGGAATCCAAGACTGGCAGTTGTGAGATCTACTCCTTTTAACTGACCAAGCCCTTCATAGAAATTTGATGAAGATGTTTCTTTTACCGCAGTAATATCCAATGACTCTATTGTCAGTGGTGATTTTTTATTGTCTTCTGATATTCTACTGGCTTTCACTTCTACCACATCTACGGTAACGCTGTTCTCTTCGAGCCTGATGTCTATATTTCCAGGGCCTTCCACTAAGATTTCTTTTTCTACATACCCTAGATAAGATGCCACTAAAGTAATCGGGTATTCTGATGAAGTCTTAAATTCGAAAAAACCATCGTAATCGGTAATGTTCCCGTCTGTAGTGGATTTTACTATGATATTTGATCCAATTAATGGGTCGCCATTTCCTGCATCCGAAATTTTTCCTTTTAGTATTGTCTGCGCATGTAAACTAAA
>CALKXE010000066.1 GCA_938003955.1 uncultured Saprospiraceae bacterium
AAAGCCATGACTTTTTCCAACGACATTTCGTTCCACTCCTTTGGGAGTCGAGGAGTCAATTCGAATGACTTAGTACCGGTAGGCTTAATGCCAAACATACCTTCTATAAAGATTCTACAATAAAGAGCACTCTCTGCTGACAAGTGAGCCATGTTGCCTTCAGGGTAGGCTTCTACTACATATGGAACATGGTCTCCTATCAATCTTTTCTTAGAGAATTCTTGAAGCTTTTTTAGTGATACGTCTGTTTCTCCAGCTACGATAGTTCCTCTTAGAGCGTAGAGTGTTCCTCTATCCCAGAATATTTTCGAGATGTCTGGATTGTCGCTGTTTTTTTCGACATGAACTCCGTTCTCAGTCCATAGTCTTTCGAATAGAGCTTCTACTGTCGCATCGGTCCGGTCGTGAATACCTACCACGAGAGGCATGCAAATCCAATGACGAAGGTACTTATGCTCTTTGAAGTACTTATAGGTGTCAAGCCCTTCTACGTTTGTTCCGAAGTAAGATTCTATCGCTTTGCCTAGTGCTTCTTTTTTTTCTTTGAGTTCTACAATTGCAGCTTCGTCATATCCCAGATCTGAATAGTAACCAATTGCTAGATCTAATGCCCCATAGTAAAGAGATGATGTGGAGAGATTTGCCGATCCTGTTTCGATTCGTCCTTCCATTTCGTCAGATTCGGACATCACGACACCCTCATTGTTGAGTTTAAGATTATTCCATGTAAGGCACCAATTAATCATGGGTTCGTATTCTTTGCACAGTTTTTTGTCTCCAGTAGCGAGAAGATAATGAAGGCCGCCATATGCAATCATTGCTGCATCTCCTCGATCTGTACCACAACATGTGAAGTCACTATTCATTTCAAAAGATGCCATTATATTTTTTTCATGATTTGGAATCGTCTGCATGTGTTCCCAGAACTTCTTATACGTATTGAGTGCCGCTATGTTGCCATCTTTTATACCTAGATAAGGAAAGAATGGTCCTGAATATTCTGCTTGATCATTGGCCCAGATGCCTGCATAGTATCTCCCTCCTCCTGGAGAGTGCACAATGCCCATCTTAGAGTCGAATATACTTTCGGTTGCTCTTACTTTAGAGAATGCGAATAATGTGTTTAACACATGGTCAGGAGTCTTTAGGATTAAGTTTTTGTGGATATTATCTATTAGAGTGATTCTATCTTCTTTGATATTCGATAAGTCAAGCGTTAGGTCGTCTTCTTTATTGGCATAGAGCTGTATATCGAATTCATATTTTTCACCAGCTTTAAGTGTCAATCTTTCTTTTGCATTGGTTTTTGCACCGTAGCTATATTTTCCATAAGGTCCATAGCTGTTTTTCTCAATATTAGTATTTCCTATGATCACATTCATTATTGAATCCGTTGAGTTCACCATAGTCCATCTCTCAATGAATAAACGTTGATCTACAGATGGGAAAAATTCTCTTTTAAGTGTTAATCCTTTTTTTGATGGGTGATGATTAAATATCAATGTACCATCAATAATGATCTCTGACACCTTCCCTGGGATAAGCACCTTTTCGTTTGTAAATACGATAGGTAGCACATCATCTTTCCAGAGCTCCTTGAGATATGCACGATATACTGCCCACTTATTGTCCGTATCTTTTATGTACTTTCTTAATTGTGGAAATATAAGTTGCCTTTCAACGGATAGGTTGCCAAGAGAATCTACATCATAGGTGATTATGGCAGCTACTTTTTTTCCGGACATCTCAATGTTATCATTGTAGGAAACCGGTTCTGTCTTTATTATGGCTCTAGTGCTTTCGATCTGCCAGTTTTGCGCGGATGATAGGAGTTGAAATAATACTAAAAAAACAAAAACTAGTGTGTATCTCATTCTGCGTTATTTATAGGCTCAAGTTGCTTCATTAATCTATCTGTTAAATTAGTTAAAATTGGGGAGACTGGTAAAAAGGTATTACAGGCTTCATGGAGTATGAATCAAATGTTTTATGTTGTACTTAGTGCTTTTTTATTCCATCTCTGGTTTAGTTTGTCACTAGACTTAGTGGTGCAATGCCGAGACGAGAGGGAAGGCTTGTGCAACAAACACCCGTTATTGAAAGGTGAGTATGGAAATAATCGACTATTTGAAATAGTAATCGAGATTACTCACAAATTGAATAGAAAGGGCAAAAAAAAACCGCCCAATCAGTGAAGAAAGAGCGGATTATATAAATCTTATTATAGTGAACTATAGTTTAATAATTTTTTCTAGAATATTCACTTTAGGATGAACTGTTCTTAGAAAGTAAGTTCCATTTGGGTAATTCAATAGTGAGAATGTACCTATGTATGTGTCATCATACTTTCCTATAGTTCTATTTTGTATCAAGCGCCCTGTAACATCATAAATCTGAATTTGAATGAATCTTTCACTTGAGGGTAAATTTTTCAATTGAAACTCAAATATCCCATCTGTTGGATTAGGAACGACTGTCAGTTCTACAGATATGCCATCTACATCAATTACACTTGATATTACACCTACTGTAATTATATCCTCGAATGTGCATGCACCAGTAGCATCGGTTACTAGTATCAAGTATTCACCAGGTACTAGATCATCAAATATTGGATCTTCTTGGCTTGTCTCTCCATTTATACTATATGTATATGGCGCTACACCGTTACTAGCATTAATCATTAAGCTTCCGTTTGCTACTTTGTCAGCCGAGGCATCTACAACATCAACTGTTGCTGTAAGTAAGCATTCAATTGGATCTTGACAGAAAGTGTTTGATACTTCTGATCCAAATTCGCCTCCATTGTAGAGTAGTAATTCTCCATTCAGATCAAGGATGCTAAAACTTCCAATTCCATAGTCACAACAGATTCCGTCACCGTAAGAATCTGTTACTGTTATTGTGAAACAATCATCTGGATCTACACAAATATCTTCTTGGTATTCTGAACTTTCGGCAGTTGGGCTGCCTTCATTTATTACATTGCCGGTTGTGTTACTTACGATCGACCAAGTTGACTCTTCTGGATAATCATCAGAGTTGAAAATGAGTGTAATGAAATTTGATGCGTCTAATAAATTAGATACTGTTGTTACACTGTTGTTGGCCGGATTGTAATCGGTTGTTTCTCCATTAATTTCTGTTATAGTAAAAATAATATCATTCTCTCCAATAATTAACTCTTCAGTTATGGGCCCAGCGAAACTTCCTGTTTCTCCACTCTCAATACCTACGTTGTAAGAGTACATTTCAGTGTCAATACCATTAACATTAGCACTGATTGTTAGTGATGTAATCTCATCAGCACCAAGATTCATCACAGAGAATGAAGCTGTGATTACTTCGCTACAGATATTAGTCTGGACAGAAGCGGATAGCATAGCTTCCAATGCAGGTAATTGAGAGACTATTCTTTTTATCGTATCATTATTTGGATTTTCATCGATTTCAGTCGATACAGAAATTGCAATATTATAATCGCCAATTGCAGACATGTCTAAAGGTGTATCGAATTGTACATCTATACTTTCTGCCTCGGCAAGAGGAGTGTCCAGGTTCTTAGTTTCTATTACTACATCATTCACTAATAATGATGCAGTATATTCCGAAATCGTATTTACGCCAATATTTGTAATTGAACCAGAAACTAACTCTGAATCTGTCAACGTAGCTGAAGTGACAGGTT
>CALKXE010000067.1 GCA_938003955.1 uncultured Saprospiraceae bacterium
GACCTATCAACACTAGCTAATTCGACTTTGGTGAGGTCGTGTAATGTGTTGCATTTCGTGCACAAAGCTTTGTTTGTCTTTACATTTATATTGGCACTGAGGAGGTCTTCCTTGCAGTTCGGACATTTTAATTCCAGAATACTCATTTATCAATTTTTTATATCCAAATAAACAACTAAAATATTAATTGACAAGCTTGATCGGCCCCATGGTTGTTTTGATTAAACCAATGGTTGACTGCGTTGCTTAAATGGTTTTTTATTACATAATGACAAGAATCCATGTCTTGGGTACTTATCATTATTTTTAATGAAATGGTATATTCACCTTAACTCAAAACGGATTATCTTTCCACTTCATTTCCAACATCAAAGAATGAATAAACAAAATCCATTAGTATACACACATCGCTATAAAGTAAACGGACACGATGTTAATGCAGATAAATACTTAACAATACCGTCCTTACTTAGATCAATGCAGGAGTGTTCTTTGCAACATGCAAGAAATCTCAAAACAAGTGTGTGGGATATGAAAGATGATCATATTACTTGGGTATTGATACGAAAAGAATTGAAAGTCATAGAACCGCTTCGACTCGATGATATATACACTGTTATCACTTACCCTTCAGGATTTGATAAGTTTTTTGCTTTTCGTGATTACTTAGTTTTTAACGAAGAGAAGAAATTGATCGCTGCGGCTTGTTCTACTTGGACATTGATTGATACTGATACGAGAAAGTTAAGCAAGATTCCTCAGAAGATCATGGAAATAGGAACACCAAAGGATTTGAAATTTCTTTCTCAAGCCGATAAAGTGATGGGTAAGCCTGAGACATGGAGTGTATTTGATTCTAGAAAAGTGAGGCCCTATGATCTGGATTGGAATAGTCATGTTAGTAATATCGTACTTGTTAGGTATATGCTAGAACCATATAAAACAAACGGAATTGAGGATCATCATATAATGAAGTTACTTTTGCATTTCAAAAATGAGATTGAAATTGATAAGGAAGTAGATGTATTAATAGGAACAGATGACAGCAAAGAGCAATATGGAATGCTCAAATCCAAAATTGATAGTATGGTTATCGCTTCCTGTAAACTCAATATACGATCGTGATTTTGTTTATGTTTTGCTTCTAGATAACAGTTTATGTTCATTTCATATGTCTTATGCGGACAATATAATGACAAGTACGGTTGTTCATTCTGAATCTAAAAGACTACTTTTGTGACCGATTAGTAAAATGAACCTTACAGTATGAAGTATATATTAGGATTTTTTGTGGTTTTGTTCTTTATAAGTTGCGACAATGAGCTGGACCTCATTGCAGACTTTAAAGAAGTACCTATTGTTTATGGTCTGATTGATCAGACTGCAACAACCCAATATATTCGAGTAGAAAGAGCATTCGCGGATAAAACAATTTCTGCAAATGAGATAGCTCAGAATCCTGATTCATTGTATTATGATGATATCACAGTGAAATTAATAAATAAGAATTCGAATGTTGAATTTATCTTGGAAAGGGTAGATGGTGCAGATGAAGGATTGCCTAGAGATGGTGGAGTATTCGCTACTTCCCCAAATTATCTTTACAAAGTAAATACCGCTGACTTCCCGATGGCAGTAGGTGACTCAATAGCATTAGAAATTGGAGGCGTATTTGAAGATAGAGTAGTTACATCTACTACAGATATCTTTAAGAAGCCCTTTTTTGTGACGCCTGTAAATTTAAGATTCGAGCAAGGTAAGTTGCTTTCGATAAATTGGAAGCCAGAAGGTGATGCAACAGTCTATACAGCGGCTTTCATTTTTAATATTACAGAAATTAATAACGGTATATCTAAAGATACTGCTTTGAGATGGCAAGTAGCCAATAATTCTGATAGAATAAAGATAGAGGTAGAGGGTGAATCATTTTATTCATTTTTGAGTGGTGCTTTGGAGGCTAATTCTAATATTACAAGATTTATGAACTTAGCCGAGTTTCAGTTGATTTCTGGAAATTCTAATGTTGCTGACTACATAAGAGTAGGACAAGCTAATCTTGGAATAACAAGTAGTGGTGAGATCCCTACATTTACGAATATTAGCGAAGGGCTAGGTGTTTTTGGCAGTAGAACGGTAGATCATAGATTCGATATCCCATTCAGAGAGACAACTCTAGATAGCCTTAAAGGAGGTGCCTTAACTTTAGATCTAAATTTCCAATAAATAGTAAATCATTTAAGAATCAATATCAGGTGGATTTGCCTTCCTTTTGTTAATCGAGTGTTAACCATATTTACAAACTTGGTAACAACGAAAAAATGCAATAGATTTGTGTTGTAATTAAAACGAAAAGCATTACTATTGTGCTGATTAGTAAACTAATTATACATCATCTTTTTATTAATATTAATCATTTTATAAACATATTTCTAATTATGAAAAATTTCAGAATTTTAGCATTATTTGCTTTTGTTGCTGCATTATCTTTTACAGCATGTAAGAATGAAGGTTCAGCGGCAAAAGATGCAGCGAGAGAAAGTCTTGCAACAACTGCAACTACTACACCTGCAGCGACACCAACAGCAACACCAACAGCTCCAGCGGCACCAGTAGGTCCATTAACTTCTATTGAGTTCGAAGAAGATACTTACGATTTCGGTGAGATCATGGAAGGTGAAAAAGTTGTTCACTTATACAAATTCAAAAACACAGGAAAAGAGCCATTAGTAATATCTAATGCAAAAGGATCTTGTGGATGTACAGTGCCAGAATGGCCAAGAGAGCCAATCCCAGTAGGAGGATCAGGTGAAATCAGAGTACAGTTTGACTCTAAAGGAAAAGGTAAAGTTGGAGGAGCTACTCAAGCAAAGAAAGTAACTCTTACTGCTAACACTGATCCAGCTCAAACTTTCCTAAATATCAAAGGAAAAGTAAACAAGCCAGCAGAAAGCTAAGAATCGCTAAGATTTAAAATATACAATCGTTGATTAACGTCTTCGATTAATAAAGCAAGGTCACTCAGAAATGAGTGGCCTTTTTTGTTTTTGGGTGTGTAGAGAGAAGCGTTATTTGAATTGGCTCGGGCTTAACCCTATCCCTGCCTTTCCCTTAAAATGGAAAGGTGGCTGCTATTGGCTCGGGCTTGGGTATTAGGGTTTAGGTATTATATTGTCTTTGGAAAAATATATAATCAGCTAAACACAGGAGTAACTTCTTGCCCTCTGCGAAGGTAAGACAGGAGAAAGGGTTGAATGCATCTGATTCAGGTATTAGGTATTTACGGGAATATATAATCAGTTAACCACTGGAGTAACATCTTGCCCTCTGTGAGGGTAAGACAGGAAAAAGGGTTGAACTCATCTCAAAAGAGAACTCTATCACATATCAATAGGCCTTTATAGAAAGGAAGTCATCTATCCTATTCCTTTTTCAGCCATAATATCGGCCGTACTAACTTTAGGTGATAACTCACTATCTTCATCTTTGATATCTACGACAGCTAATTCTTCATCAAGTTCATCGATTTCATATTTCAAGTTATTAATGATAAATTTCTGACGTTGGGGAGTATTCTTACCCATGTAGTATCCAAGAATGTCTTCAATGCTTGTAGACTCTTGAAGTAACACTTGATCTAATCTTATGTCTTCCCCAATAAATCCACCAAACTCGGAAGGTGAGATCTCACCTAAACCCTTAAATCGTGTAATTTCTGGTTTCCCTCTTAACGCTGCAATTGCTGCTTGCTTTTCTTTAGAATCATAACAGTAGAATGTTTTAGACTTGTCACGTACTCTAAAAAGAGGAGTATTAAGTATATATAAGTGTCTCTGACGTACTAAGTCTGGGAAAAACTGCAAGAAAAATGTAAGAAGTAACAATCTAATATGCATTCCATCAACATCGGCATCGGTAGCTATGACTACTCTTGCATATCTCAGGTTATTGATTCCGTCCTCAATATCAAGTGCGTGCTGGAGTAGATTAAGCTCTTCATTTTGATAAACTATTTTTTTAGACATGCCATAACAGTTAAGAGGCTTACCTCTAAGACTGAATACCGCTTGCTTTTGTACATCTCTAGCCTTTGTAATTGATCCACTGGCAGAATCTCCCTCTGTAATGAAGATTGTTGTGCCCATTCTATCTTCTAAGGCAGTTTTTTTCTCCTTATCGGTAAGGTGAAGCCTACAATCTCTTAGTTTCTTATTGTGGATATTGGCTTTTTTAGCTCTCTGATTAGCAAGTGTTTTGATACCTGCTATTTCCTTTCTTTCTCTTTCTGATTGTTGAATTCTCTTAAGCAAAGCATCTGCAGCCTCCTTATTTTGATGAAGGAAGTTATCAAGATTGTTTTTCAAGAAATCTAAAATAAAAGACTTTACCGTAGGACCATCAGGACCGATAGTCAATGATCCTAATTTAGTCTTAGTTTGAGATTCAAATACTGGTTCTTCGACTCTGATAGAGACTGCACCAATAATAGACGCATGTATATCCTTACTATCGAAACTCTTACCAAAGTGATTCCTTACTGTAGAAACTATTGCTTCTCTGAATGCTTGTAAGTGTGTACCTCCTTGCGTTGTATTCTGCCCGTTTACGAATGAGTAATATTCTTCACCGTATTGTTGACCGTGTGTAAGTGCTATTTCGATATCATCCCCTATAAGATGAATGATAGGGTAGCGAAGGTGCTCTGGGTTTGTCTTCTTTTCTAATAAATCAAGTAGCCCATTTTTAGAGTAGATTGATTTGTTATTGAAGTTTATTCTAAGTCCTGCATTAAGGTAGGCGTAATTCCAAAGTTGATTTTCAACGAAATCAGATCTATATTTATAATTTTTGAATATTGTATTGTCTGGTTCGAATTCTACAAGAGTCCCATTCGTTCCTTCTGCTTTTTTAATTTTTGATTCTGCATCTAGAACACCTCTAGTGAACTCTGCACGTTTTGTTTGTCCTTCTCTGAATGCTTGTACTAAGAAGTATGATGATAATGCATTAACAGCTTTTGTACCGACACCATTTAGTCCAACAGACTTTTTGAATGCTTTTGAATCATATTTACCACCAGTATTCATTTTTGATACACAGTCCACTACTTTTCCAAGTGGTATTCCTCTACCAAAATCTCTTACTGAAACACGACCATCCTCAATCTTTAGTTCGATTTTTTTGCCATGCCCCATAACGTACTCATCGATACAGTTATCTATGACCTCTTTTACTAAGATGTAGATTCCATCATCAATATGTGAACCATCCCCAAGTTTACCAATGTACATTCCCGGACGGAGTCTGATATGCTCTTTCCAGTCGAGTGATTTTATATTATCCTCATTATATTTAACCTCTGCCATATAGCACTCCTTTTACGTTACTGTTCAATATCAAACAAAAATAACAAAACATATTACAATTTTTGATTATTTGTTAGGAGATCGAGTTTAGTTAATCAGCTTGACAGCTTAATATTCTGATTATGATTGGAATTCTTGTTCTATTTTTAGCTTTTTAGTAGTTCATAGTAGAGTAGTGCGAAGGATAGTAAAAGTCGAAATGAGAAGAATCTTAATAGTAGAGTTTCTATTTTTTATCTCGGGGCAACTAAGCGAATACGTATTTGTATGACATGAAAAAAGAGCATCTTCAGTTTATTGAAGACACTCTTTTTATTAATGTTAATTTTTTTGTTAGTTATTACCTGATTAAGTTGTCATTAATCGTTCACAGTAATAAGCTTAAAACAAGAACCCAAATCTATTTTTTGATAATTAAATCAAATGTGTAATCCAATACAATTAGGTAGGGACTATCTGATTTAGGATTAATATTCTTTAAGTATATATCTACATCTACTGTTTCAGAAGCTTCTTTTTCTGTACTGTCGAAGATGACATCTATTATGCCTTTTTCTCCCACTTTTATTGGGCCTCTAGTCCAATCTAGGGTAGTGCAATCACATCCAGATACTATTTCTATTTCGATAGTTTCCGTACCGGTGTTTTCGAAGTTGTATTTGAATGTCTTTTTCTCTCCTTTAGTTACATCACCTAATTGATGATGTTCTTTGTCAAATTTGAGATCAACAGCCGATGTCTGCGCGTTCATTCCAAATGATACAATCATTAGTGTAAGGGCAAAAAATATGTTCTTCATATATTTAAAATTTTATTTAGGTAAGGAAATCTGCTATTTATGTTTTATAATCTCCTTATGTGCCTAAAGCGTTTCCCATAGAATCATTCAAATAAAAATTTAAGGGAACAAGTTTCAATTCTTCTTTGAATTGGAATAAAAAATAATCAACACTTTTTATTATCTCCGGTGGTCTCAACGACCCGGTCATTGGAGTTTCCTAGTTATTATACGATTGACTTATAATTTAGTAACGCTAAAGTCAATATAATCTCGCAATTACCCCTTTAAATTCTTGTTAAAAAATTAATCATTTATTTCTGAATATTGAATTACCTCTTTACAACTAATACTTTCAATAATTTGATTTCATCATTGTTTGTTAATTTTATGTAATAAATTCCGCCATGAAGATTTGATACATTGGCAGTATATCGATTATTGGTTTTGCTTATTGGAGCTTCAGTAATTCTACCCGTAAGGTCATATATAACAGGAAGGCTACTTAGTGTTTGACTGTTGTCTATTTCGATAGTTAAGTGATCACTTACCGGATTAGGAAATATTGAAGCCTTAATAGATACTTCAGAAGTACTCGTTGTAAATCCTACTTCGAAAGGCGTAAAAAGCTTAATACAGCCGTTTTGATCTGTTATGATAACACCATATATTCCTGCAGGTATATTTTCGAAATTTTCAACGTCAATAAGTTGACCAAACGCATCTGTATATTCTATTGTGATTGCTCCAGTTCCTCCTTGGATTTCAAAACTAATACTACCATCAGTTGCCTCAGAACTACTCGCATCAGTTATTACTATATTTTCAATCGAAAGCTCTTCTGGTGCAGTGATCTCAAAACCAACTAATTGTATTAGGCAGCCATTCGCATCAGTTGCGGTTACAGAATATGTTCCAACTCCAAGATTATCTACAGATGAAGTTGTTTCACCATTGCTCCATTCATAGTTTATAGGTTCTACTGCACCTGTAAGAGTTATTGATATCATTCCATCTTGTACTCCGGCACATGAGATGTTAGTTATATCTACATCTGAAGTAACATTACAATCACCATTATTTATAACAACTGTTGCTATAACTGTGCAATTATTAACGTCTGTTATGGTTACTGTATATATACTGGGTAGTAAGCCTGTTATTTCAGCTGTTGTCGAATCATTACTCCATAGGTAAGTATATGGCTCAATTCCATTTTGAGGGTCAGCCATTGCAGTACCATCGTTAGCACCATTTTGTGAGACATCCATTGAAGTTATGTTGGGATCTATTTCAGAGGGCGCAGTAAGCATGAACGAAAATATTTGGCTACAATTATTCGTATCGGTTATTGTAACGTTATATTCTCCTGATGCTATATTAGTTATAGTCGGGGTAGAGCCACCTGTTTCCCACGAGTAAATATAATTCCCAGTGCCGCCAGTCGTCAAAAGAGAGAGGCTACCATCATTACTATCGAAACAAGAAGGCATTACTTCTGTAGCCATAGCTTCTATTTCAAATGGGTCATCTAGTGTGAATGATTGATCAACCATACAACCATTTGAATCACTTATTGATATGGTATAATCTCCATTTTCTAGATTTGAAATGTTCGTTGTCGTATCTCCATTACTCCATAGATAAGATAAAGTACCCGTTCCTCCTGTAGCGCTGATTTCGATCATACCTGTAGAGTCACCTGGGCAATTTGGAATCATAGTGTTGATTACTTCAATTAAAATAGCTTCTGGCTCTTCAATAACAAATTCCTTTTCACTAGTACAGTCTAATTCGTCGGTAATGGAAACGCTATATATACCAGGTATTAAATTGTTTATTTCAGTTCCTGTAGACCCTATATTCCATAGATATGTTAATGTGCCAGTTCCTCCTGTTGGAGCAATGGATATAGATCCGTTGTTAGCTCCTGCACATATGATGTGAGTTATCGTTTCGTTTGCTATGTAAGGGAGAGGTTCTGTTATTTCTATTGTGATCTCACCAGAACAATTTCCTGTATCAGTAACGGTTATTGTATATGCTCCAGCTGCGAGATTGTTTTCAGTAGCATTGGTTCCACTGTTCGACCATATATATGTGTATGTTCCCTCACCGCCAGCTGCAGATATAGAAGCGGAACCTAAGGAGCCTCCATTACATTCATTATTGATCACATTATTTGCCGCGAGCTGTATTCCTTCATTTTCAGTCAAAGAAGCTTCAGTCGATGAGGTACAGCCGTTACTATCTGTAACAGTAACAGAATAGTCTCCTGCGGGAATGTTAGTTAGTACTGCATTTGTAGATCCATCATTCCATAAGAAAGTATATCCTGGAGTTCCGTCATCACCAAAAGCCGATAATGTACCATCCGCATTTCCGCAGTTCGGTTGATTGGTAACTAGGATTCCAGCTGTCACAGCACTCATTGGTTCATTTATGCTTACTGATTCGATAATGGTACAATTGTTTTCATCTGTAGCGGTAACTTCGTAGTTGCCTGCTGTCAGGTTTGATTGTGTAGCATCATTACTTCCATTAGACCAAGCATAACTTATGGAGCCTGTTCCTCCACTTGACATTGCAGTAGCTGATCCATCAGCACCACCAAAACAATTGGGTGACGTAGAGGATATATCAATACTTAAGATTGATGGTTCATTCAATGTAATACTTATTTCATTGTTACACCCTTCATCGTCAAATGCTTCTAAAGCATATGTGCCGGCAGGAAGATCTGTTATTGTTCCACCATTTGCAATTCCCATACCCGTTAACCAGGTGTATGAAAAATCACCATTTCCACCTACAGCCTCTACGGAAATACTTCCATCAGAATCGCCGTTGCAAGACGGCAAAGTCTGGTTAGTTATATTTATTACTATGGGCTGAGGTTCATCGATTGTTACCATAATTGATTGTTGGCAATTGTTGATATCTGTTGCTGTCAGATTATAAGTACCAGCAAACAAATTATTCTGGATATCACCTGTTATTCCATTACCCCAATTATATGTGAATCCTCCATTTCCGTCAGTAGCTAATACTTCAGCTGTTCCAGTATTTGCACCATTACATATAGCGTCAGATTGCGAAATAATATTCAATAATATAGGATCAGGAGACCCTATGAAGATAGATTCTGAAATGCTTGTATTGCTATCATCAGTGACTGTTACAGAGTGGTTTCCAGCTGAGAGCATCAGTGCAGCTGCATTCGTTTCTCCATTGTCCCAAGCGTATGAATAATTTCCACTTCCGCCTACAGGGGAAATAGTCGCTTTACCATCATCTGTGTCACTACAAGAAGTAGGAGCATCAAATGTAAAAGTTGCGGTAAGAGGATCACTTCCACCAGATAATACGGTAGAAACACTAGTAGCAACAAACTTGTCATTGCTATTTCCATTGGCACCATTTGCAATTATTGCGCCTGCATAGACAGTTAAATCTCCAGTTGCTGATGCAGGAGCTGTCCATTCAGCCATATATGTAACTACGTTTGCTGCAAAATTCTTTGCTGGTTCATGGCCGATGTAAGACTTGCCACCAGCTGTTTTGACTACGGCACTGGTTTCTGCGGCAGGAGTTGTAAATGTGCCTCCATTTGCTAAGTTTGCTTTTAAGGATACCATTTGAAAGCCGGCTCTTGTTGCACTGCCAGAAGTGTTAGTTATTGTTACCGTCAGTGGATATGTACTGTTTGGTGTAACAGATGCTGGGAGCCCTGATATTTCTACTGTCCCTTCTAAACTTCCTCCTGGGGAATGACATTGTGTACATGCACTGTCATTAGGTGCTCCAGTATATCCGCCGGTTGAAGTTGTAGGATGTTGTCCACTAAATGCAAATAATACAATTGCTGCAAAAATGGTGAAACCGATATTCGATTTCTTAGAGAAGAATTTTTTCATAATGTATAAATTAAGATAGTACGCAAGATAGAAAAACATCATATATTACTAGCTTTAAATGAATAATATATAATGATAAGTCGCCGATGATATAAGGCTCATGAGTATGGAATTGCCAATTGGATAAACTACCTTTAAGTTAAAATTTTAAAACGATGTGTTAATCCGTTATTCCCATGACTAATTTTGATTAAATATTTGGTTATTTACCATTAATATTAATTCTGTTTGAAATTGGTATAACAAATTGCTTTAAATAAAAAGAGCTAAATGATTTTAAGAATGTTTGATTTTATTTCCCATCTGACAATATTAGGTGTAGTGGTGATCTTGTTTAGTTCTTGCAATACTAAAGAAGTAGATAAAGTAGCCGTTCTATCTCAAACGGTGGAATCTCATGTTGAAGTTATAGTAGGTGCTCAAAATGTAGCGGAATATCATCCTCTTCTTGTTGGGAAGACTGTTGGAATGGTGGTTAATCAGACAAGTGTAATTGGTGAGGACCACTTGGTAGATTCGTTGCTTAGGTTAGCTGTTAATATCAAAATGATCTTTGCTCCCGAGCACGGAT
The DNA here is from genome assembly GCA_938003955.1 of uncultured Saprospiraceae bacterium. GTDB lineage: Bacteria > Bacteroidota > Bacteroidia > Chitinophagales > Saprospiraceae > CAJXUU01. The sequence continues at coordinate 10,630 of CALKXE010000067.1, forward strand.
TTCGAGGAGAGGCCGATGCTGGCGAACAGATAAAGGATAGTAAAGATTCTAAGACAGGCATTCCAGTTGTTTCTCTTTATGGAAAGAAGAAAAAACCGGTCAAAGAAGATCTTGAAGGAATTGATGTTATTGTTTTTGACATTCAAGATGTTGGAGCGAGATTCTACACATATATATCGTCACTTCATTATGTCATGGAAGCTTGCGCTGAAAATGGTATTTCAATCATTGTCTTAGATAGACCAAACCCCAATGCACACTACATCGACGGACCGATGCTAGAAGAGAAATATAAATCTTTTGTGGGGATGCACCCCGTGCCTGTTGTCTATGGAATGACGATAGGAGAGTATGCTCAGATGATTAATGGTGAAGGCTGGCTGAACAAAGGACTAAAAGCAGACCTTACAGTGATAAAAAACAGAGCATACACCCATGATACATATTATAATCTCCCTATAAAACCATCCCCAAACCTTCCGAATATAAAATCTATCTTTCTTTATCCTTCATTATGCTTTTTTGAAGGGACTAAGATGAGTGTCGGTCGAGGAACGAATACTCAATTTCAAGTAATGGGACACCCGAAGTATACTGGAGGCGATTATAAATTCACACCTATTGCTGGTCCTGGAGCTAAGTATCCAAAGCATGAAAACAAAGAATGCAATGGTAGAGACTTAACAAAGTTAACCAAAGGAAATTTACATGAATTAGGAAGACTAGATCTTTCTTACCTCATTGATAGCTATGCTAATTTAGAAAGTCAGAATATTCCTTTCTTTAATGATAATAACTTCTTTGAGAAGTTGGCAGGGACTATTGATTTAAGAACTCAGATTAAGGCAGGAGAGACGGAGGAAGAGATTCGAGCGACTTGGCAGGATGGGTTGGAGGAATTTAAGAAGGTAAGAGGGAAGTATTTGTTGTATGAATAAATACTATAGATTTTACATCTATAAGACTTACTTGTAGGCAGATTTATCAATACCTATAATGATGTTAATTTATAGCTAAACAAGTTTAGCTATTATATTTTATTCTTGATTTCGTATATATAGATATTATCCAGTTTTAACAACCATTTAACCCCTCCAACAGTTACATTTACCATATTATCTTGTCTTTATAGCATACAGGATAATCAACAAAATATTTATTATGAAGAATATATTTCAAGTTATTGCATTTTCATTATTTGCTTTTACAGCAATGGGCCAGTCGATGACAACAGCTCAAGATAGTGATCCAGCGGCAAAAAAAATCCTTGATAAACTCAAGAAGGAATATGATACATATAAGTCTATGGAAGTCAACTTTGATCTAATCTTGGAACTGCCTGGACAAGAGGCTGAAACTCAAAAAGGATCAGTCATCCAACAAAATGAAATGTATTTTATGGATATGAAGGACAGAGCTATCTATTCTAATACGGAGTATGTTTGGTTGCATATAAAGAAAAATAATGAGGTGCAAATCAATGATGCTGATATGGGAGATGAAGAGAATATGCTTTCACCAAAGGATATGCTCAAGCTCTATGAATCAGGAGATTTTGTCTATGCGATCACTGCAGAGCCTCTTTTAGATGGTAAAAAAGTGACACAGATCGAGTTCAAGCCACTGGATAGGGATAGTGAATTTTCAAAAATGGCACTCTATGTCGACAAAAAGACTAAAGAAATGGCACAAATGAAGGTTTTTTCAAAGGACGGAGGCAAATATACCTTGAAAATAAACGATATTGTGGCCAATAAGAAATATGCGCTGGAGACATTCAAATTTGATGAGTCTAAGTTTCCAGGAATACATATAGAAGATCTGAGGATTGATTAATAGAACCATTTCTCAGTTTACCAACCGTAGCGATTCTTAAGTAATTAAGAATCGCTTTTTTTATTCTATGAATGCAGTGATCAAATTGTATTGATCAATCAGTTTATGTGCTTAGATTCGATACGTTTCACCTCGAAATAAATACGTTTCATCCATTTTGAACAAACATATCCTTCTAAAATCTATTTATATTATATTCGCAATTCAATTTGTAATTATAATTAAGTAACTAAAAACAATATAAATGGGAAATGCAAAATATAATATCGATAGATATGATTATTCATTAGAACTACAGCCAACTGATGAGGGGAAAAGATCAAAAACATTTGCATCGATCTCTTTATTCTCAAATGGTAAAAACGTAGCGGATATGAATTTTTTAAATCCAGGGGAAGAGCCAGGAAGAAAATACTTTGCCGGCGAACAGCTAAACATAGATTTGATATATGAAAAATTAGCACCAACTATAGATATGTTGAGATACGAAAAGCCACTTAGGCTTTTAATATGGCATGGAGGTACTCATGACGAACCTACACACATAGAAGCTAGATTAGATACTGAAGACTTAGGAGAGGTAGGTCATAAATAAGTTTAGAACATATAATATCATGAAAATGCTGTGCAAAACGCACGGCATTTTTAATTTTCAAACTTGCATAATTAGATATTCTTAATTTTTTATATAGAAATATATAAATATGTAAAGGATTTTTGGCAATTTCGCAGCCTATTATGATGGAAGAAGTAACAGAATTACAATCATATCTCGCGGTCCCCCGAGATATTACACTTATAGCACACAGAAACCCTGATGGTGACGCATTAGGTAGTGCCCTAGGTTTAAGGTTGTATCTAGAGAAAAAGGGACATTTCGTAAAGATTGTAATGCCAAGTGAGAGTCCAAATATATTTTCATATTTGCCTCATTTTTACGACGTAATCGTGTTTGATTTACGGCATGATGATGCAAGAGCAGCATTGAAAGATGCTGAATGCATATTTTGCTTAGACTTCAACGGGTTGGATAGAGTAGATAAGCTAGGAGCAACTATACAAGAATCGAAAGCCGTGAAGGTCCTTATTGATCATCACTTAGATCCTGAACCTTTTGTAGATCATATGTTTTCTGATACGGAAGCTAGTTCTACTTGCGAGTTAGTTTATAACTTTATCGAGGATATGGGAGATGCACATCTTGTGGATGCTAAAATAGGAGAATGTCTATTTACTGGTTTGATTACTGATACTGGTTCATTCAAATATAATACAAGGCCAAATACTTATAGCGTTGCCGCGAAATTGAAAATAGCGGGAGTCGATGACTATAAATTAAATGACACGATAAGTAATAGTCTTAAACCAAAGAACCTTAAGTTATTAGGTCACTGTCTAGCCAATAGGATGGAAATCATGGAAGAGTATGGCGCAGCATATATCTATCTGACTAAGAAAGATTACTCTGATTTTAATATTCAAAGAGGAGATACAGAAGGTATAGTGAATTATATGTTGATGATAAAATCTATAAAAGTTGCTGCTTTTATTACACAACAACCAAGTATAGTTAAAATCTCACTTAGAAGTAAAGGCGATATATCAGTACAGAAGATAGCGTCAGAAAACTTCAATGGTGGAGGACATAAGAATGCTTCAGGAGGTGCACAATATGGTTCGTTATCTGATATACTAGATAAGTTTAAAAGAATCATACCTGATTATTTACCAAAAATAGAAGCTTAGCTTGAATTTATCACGTTCAAGGGCTTAAAATTTCATATATAAAATAATAATAAAATGCTTAAAAGGATATTAGTTTGTTTCGTAGTTATCTCAATGGTAGCTTGTGGACAGAAAGGAGAAAAAGAACTAGTAACACCTAGTGGATTCCCATATACACACGCAAAGGTGGGAACTGTGAAATCAAATCCTGGAGATTTTGTTTCATTTACTTTGAAGGTTGAAGGTAGTGATGATAGCGTTTTGCAAGACCTCCAAGAAGGACCTAATATGCCTGTGATGCAATTACCTTCTCCAGAAAATCCGCAAAAGCAAACACTTCCATTATTACCATTACTAGAAGCAATGGAAAGTGCAGCAATAGGAGATACTTTAATTATTACAATGCCGATGGATTCAATTCCTCAAATGAAGAGTAATCCACAGTTTGCAAATTTAGAATATCTAAAATATACACTTGTATTGATAGATATAAAGGATGAAGCCGCTAGAAAAGCTGCAGATGAAGAGCTAAGACTAGAACGAGAGGCAGCAATGGAAGTTTCTAAAAAGAGAATTCCTGGAATTGAAAAAATGATTGCTACAACTCTTAGCGACTATAGAGGTGGGAAACTCAAAACAGAACAATTAGATAATGGGTTGAAGTACATAATCCATGAGCAAGGATTAGGTGTTCAAGCGGTAAATGATGATAGAGTTGCAGTTGATTACTATGGTGTAACATTAGAAGGAAAAATGTTTGATAATAGTTTTATGAGGGGAGCTCCTTATACATTTCCTTTAGGAAAAGGTCAGGTTATAAAAGGATGGGATTTTGGTATTCCGTTGTTAAAAGAAGGTGGTAAAGCAACTCTCTTTATTCCTTACGATTTAGCATATGGTGAAGCAGGAAGCCCTCCTAATATAGGTCCTAAAGCGGAATTAGTGTTCTACGTAGAACTTGTGAAAGTAAATTAAATAAGGTTTTATATTTTAAAGCGTTAAATCGTGATTAACTGATGATATTCAGTGGTCACGATTTAACGCTTTATTATTTTAAGGATAGTTTTGCTCAATTAAATTAAAAAAAACTTAGACCAATGACTTCAGATCAACTCAATGAATTGAAAGATAGACTGGTACTGATTAGAGGATATCTCGATGTAGATAAACGATTGTCGGAAATTGAGGAGAAAGAACAACTAAGTTTAGATCCTGACCTATGGAGTGACCCTAAGAAAGCGGAAGTGCTGCTCAAGGAGCTGAAAAGTCATAAGAACTGGGTAGAAAAGTATAACAAAATAAAGGAAATCGTTGATGATGCTGAAGTGCTTTTGGAGTTCCAGAAAATGGGAGAAGCAACGGAGGAAGAAGTCAACATAAGATACAACGAAGCTGCAGCAATTATTGAAGATGTCGAGTTTAGATCTACATTAAACAGGGAAGAAGATGAGCTATCATGTATTCTTGAGATTAATGCTGGCGCCGGAGGAACAGAAGCATGTGATTGGTCAGAGATGCTCTATAGAATGTATGTAAGATGGGGCGAGCAGAATAATATGAAAGTTTCGGAACTGAACCGTGTTGATGGTGAAGTCGCTGGGATAAAAAGTGTAACGCTACAGTTAGAAGGAGAATATGCCTTTGGATTACTGCAGGGTGAAAACGGAGTGCATAGATTAGTAAGAGTGAGTCCGTATAACTCTCAAGGAAAAAGAATGACATCATTTGCTTCGGTATTTGTACATCCAATGATAGATGATAGTATAGAAATAGAAGTAAATCCTGCTGATATAGAATGGGATACTTTCCGTGCATCAGGAGCAGGGGGACAACACGTAAACAAGACTGAATCAGCGGTAAGAGTAAGGCACCTTCCAAGTGGAATAACTGCGGAGTGTCAGGACGGTAGATCACAACTCCAAAATAGAGAGATAGCGATGAGAATGCTAAAGTCTCGGCTATATGAAGTAGAATTAGAAAAGCAGAGAGCTGAAAAAGCTGAAATCGAAGCTGGTAAAATGAAAAATGAGTGGGGGAGTCAAATCAGATCATATGTCTTAGACGACAGACGAGTAAAGGATCATAGAACCAAAGCCGAGAACAGAAATACGGATGCTGTTTTAGATGGCGATATAGAGATGTTCCTCAAGGCATACTTGATGTGGAAATAACTAATTTTATTTTGTGTTTTGTTGCATTAATAACGGATCCTGATTTAATAATTCGGTTAAAGTTCTATAGATTTCGGGCAGTCGTTTATTAAATTCTTCTGGCTGTTCAAAAAATGTTTCGATACATACAGCAAACATTTCTTTCATATTAATGCCACCATAATCTTTTAGAAATCGATTGTTTCCACTTCTTATTATATGCATTTTATCAAATGCTAATTCTGCCCATTTTACCCATTCGATCTTTTTGAAAAACCAATTGAATATCTGATCAAATCCATCTTCAGCTTCTATTACATGTGCCATCTCGTGAAGAGCTACATTGACGGCATCATACGGATATATATATCCTTCTTGCACATCTTTCCAAGAAAAATAGATCATCGCATTATCAAAATCAATGTGTCCGAGAAATGGTTCTCCAAATCCTGGATACATATATCTATAGGGTTTGACAACGATATTGGTAAATTTTGTTGGGAGATAATTATTCAACCCAAAAGTGATCTGAATGATAGAACTACCGATGACTGCTCTCATCTCTCTCGTCACGCTTGGTAATTCAGCTGAACGAAATGATAATATACTCAGTAAATGATAGAGTCTTAATCTAAATTTACCTTGCAGGTTTTTATCCAATAAAGAATAATATGCATTGTAGTGTAGTAGAATAATGTGGTAATCCTTATCAATGTCTTCCGGAACAAATCTATGGATATGCTTTATATAGAATGCTTTCATAGGAAGTAGTGTTAATTGATTAGCTAGTATCTATTATAATTCAATATTAGTGAAAATGGTTCTAAGTGATTACCCTGATTTTTCTGTAAAATAGGTTAATTTTGTGCTTGTGGATAGATTTTTGCCAAAAGTAAAATGATTAACGAAGTTTATTTATGAGAATTCTCCCTTTTTGTTTTTTAATGATTTTACTTAGTCTACAGAGTTGTCTTCCTTTAGATGATAAAAGTGAAGTAATCTCGTTTTGGACTGATTCAGATTTAGAAGCTGATATTAATTATACCTTGTATATAAATGAAATAGAGGCAGGTGTAATATCCAAAAGCTATGAAAGCACAGTATGCGGTATGGAAGGCTTGATAAATGTTAATATTTTAGATGAAAAAGATATGAACCTCGAAATACGAAATAGTAATGGACAGATAGTGAATATAGGTATCATTAACCTTTCGTCACCATCTACAGGTATTATGGTGAAACCCAATATTGAGGATACAATTTATGTTTCACACGATATAGATGACCCATGTACGCTTGTGCGAATTAGATGGTGAGATTCATAATTAATTTGGTCAATTAGTAAATAGAAAGCCAATGCATTTATTGACAATATCAGGATCTTCAAGAGCGGACTCATCGCATTCAAAATTACTTGATCATCTTTATGAATTAGGAACTGATCATACCTTCGAAAGGACTGTTTTACATTTTGATCTTCCGATTTTTAGAGCGGAATTAGATTCCAACCCGCTTCCTGAAAATGTAAAAAAGTGGAGAGCAAAATTATCGAAGGCGGACGCAATAATAATTTGCATTCCAGAATACATATTCAATATGCCGGCTGTTATAAAGAACGCACTGGAATGGATAGCATCATCCGGAGAGCTGGTCAATAAATCAGTAATACCTATTACATTAACTCCGAATGAGCCAAGAGGAGAAAAGGCAATGCAATCATTAGTATGGTCGCTTCAAGCATTGGATGCAAAGGTAGTAGTGCAATTGCCCTTATATAAATCACAGTTAGACTATTTACCTAAAATCAACGGAGAGGGTACTGAGATGCTTTTGGAAGCAATTAATCTTCTATAAGTATTATAAGTTTATCAATTACAGACCTTATCTCATATTTACTTTCGCCTTCATCTAGTATTATCACTCCTTCATCGAACAGCTGATACTTTAGTACAGTTCATACCCTTATATTGAATAATGTGAACAAAGAAGACTCAGTTCTGATTCTTGTTTGTTCGGTATTATTATTTAACCGAGAGGACTATTTTCTCAATAAAACAAAACGAACTATACACATGAATACACACGAAATTGACTATCAGATATTTGGAGAAGAAATGCAATTTGTAGAGATAGAACTAGATCCAAAGGAAACAGTTATCGCTGAACCAGGAAGTATGCTTATGATGGATGAAGACATAGAAATGGCAACCATATTTGGCGATGGATCCAAGAATGAGGATACTTCATTTATGGGTAAAGTCTTTTCTGCAGGAAAAAGGATGATCTCGGGGGAAAAATTATTCATGACAGCATTTACGCATGAAGGCACAGGAAAGAAGACTGTTTCTTTTGCTTCTCCTTATCCTGGTAAGATTATTCCATTAGACTTGTCACGTTTGGAAGGTAAGGTGATATGTCAGAAGGATGCATTTTTATGTGCCGCAAAAGGGGCGAAAGTAGGAATAGAATTCAGTCGAAAGTTAGGTAGAGGTTTTTTTGGTGGAGAAGGATTTATCATGCAAAAGATTGAAGGAGATGGTATGGCTTTTCTTCATGCTGGTGGATATATTATAGAAAAAAAACTAGCGCCAGGAGAACACCTTAGAGTCGATACAGGATGTCTAGTAGGATTTACCAGGGATGTAGATTACGATATACAAATGGTCAAAGGCGTAAAGAATATGATGTTTGGTGGAGAAGGTATGTTCTTCGCAAGTCTTATGGGGCCTGGGACAGTCTGGATTCAAACCTTACCGATAAGTCGATTAGCGGATCGTATTATGTCTTCTGCCAAAGGATATGGAGGTAAGAGAGGTGAAGGGAGTGTTCTTGGTGGTCTCGGCGACTTGTTAGACGGAGATGGAATAGGAGGGATGTTTGATTAACTAAAATCTCAATACAGCTGGATTGCAAATTGCAGTAGAGTTGAAAATATATACAATTTTATGTTTCATTAATTCTTGGATGCTGGGCCTAGTAGTTGGGGTTCAGTATCATTTTTTCTGAATGATTTAATAACTAGATAACTCAATAATTTAATTCTTATTTACACAAAGATGTAACCTTTTAATTCTCACTCTGTACTTACTGTAGAAACTTTGAAAAACGCTTGACTCAAACTGACGAACATATAATGAAGGCTGTTGCTGGAGGAGATATCCGAAAGGCTTCTATCCTGTTTGATAGATATCATGTGAATGTGTATAATTATCTCATGAAAGTCAATCAAAACAAGATGTTAGCTGAAGATTTGACTCAGAATGTATTTGAAAAGGTGATAAAGTATAAGTCTTCTTTTCAAGGGCAAAATAGCTTTAAAGGATGGTTGTTTACCATTGTAAGAAATGCAAACATTGACCATCATCGAAAACGGAAATATCAATCTATAGACGATAGTTATATTGAAGTGGCGACTTGTGACAGCAATGCCCATAAAAGCATGGAAGTAGCGGAACAAAATAAATATCTCATGGAAGCGATTAATAGATTGCCGATAGCAGAAAAAGAAATTTTGATCCTTACTAAGTTTGAAAAACTAAAATATTCTGAAGTATCTAAAATTACTGGATTGTCAGAATCGGCATTGAAAGTGAAGGCGCACAGAAGTATTAAAAAACTGAGATCTATTCTCATAAATGATATCAAATATGAATATTAGTCATTGGGAAGATAAGATCATAGCAGCGATGGAGGGAGACTTAATTCAGTCTGAGAAGGATGAACTTATGCTCCAGATAAGCAGGGATAAAGATCTTACTGATATGTGGGAGAATTATCAACAATTATATTCAGATATTGATTTGGTCCCAATAGATAAGCCAAATCTAGCGGTTAAACATAATTTCATTAAATGGTTAAATGCAGAGGCGGAAGGACTAAAGAACCAGACAGGTGAAGGGAAAGTTGTTAGATTATTTCCGTGGGGGAAGTGGGCATCAGTAGCGGCTATTTTTGTTTGTGTACTTGGTTTTTGGCAAATGTATAATCAGAATCAGCAATTAGGGAGTTCATTGGCTAATCTAGAATCTTTGATGCAAGTTCAATCCCCAACCGAAAGAATCAAGGCTATACGTGTCAATTATAATCAAGATCAAGGTGATATAGATAGTGAAATGATAGACGTCTTAGTCAATGTACTATTCACAGATCAAAGTAGTAACGTGAGACTAGCCGCAGTAGAAACATTATCCAATTATATGGATAGGTCTGAGGTGAGAATGGCACTTATCAAATCAATCGCTACAGAGAAAGATGGGGGAGTGAAGCTTGCGATCATTGACAGCCTTGGGAAAAATCAGAATGATGAAATAAAAAATACGCTTGAGAATATAGTGAATGACGATTCACATGAAAAGTATGTAATCGACGGAGCACATATGCAACTTATCAGACTTGACAATGTAGATATGTAAGTATTTAGATCAATCTGGAATCTATAAAAAAAAACATGAAAACAACTATTATGAAATATTTAATCAAACTTTCCTTATTCGTGCTTGTATTTGGAATTACAAGCCAAATGAACGGACAAAATATAAACAGAACAGTAAGCAAAGTAACTAGTGCAAAAGGTAGCCTCAAAGAATATAAAATACCGATGACGACAGGTACACTTAATATTGTAGATGTAAATGAAGTTAGAGTTGAAGGTTATTCGGGGACTGAAGTAGTTTTCTCGACTATGGTAGAGAACAGTGAGAGAAACGAAAGAGCCGCTGGATTGAAACTTGTAAATTCATTAGGTTTAGAGGATAATACAGGATTTGGTATTTCAGTTTCGAAAGAAGGAAATACGGCTACTGCACGTCAATTGTCCGATAATTGCTCTTGTAATGAGATTACAATCAAAGTTCCAAAAGGCGTAAATATTTCTATTACGCATAGAACACATGATGCAGAGGGTATCTTAATTCAAAACGTAAGTAGTGAGGTCGAAATTTCTACAACTTATCATAATGTAAAACTGGAAAATGTAACTGGACCTATGGCCATCAAAACAGTACACGGTAGTATTGATGCAAAATTTAGTTCGTTGAGTCAGAATGGATCTGTTTCATTATACTCTGCACATGATTTTGTTGATGTGACTATTCCAACGAATGCAAAAATGAATGTTAGTATTGAAGCGCCATACGGAGATGTATACTCTAACGCTGAGATTAATATTACAAAGAAATCAACAGCAAAAAACACGAATTCTTGTTATAGCGGAAGCAGTATCGATGGTACATTGAATGGAGGTGGAGTAGAGTTTTCAATCAAATCTGCACATGATGATGTATATCTAAGACAAGGAGGAGAATAGGTGCAGCTGTATTAAAATAGCCAATTGTGTTTTTAATTCAACGTAAGTAATAGATCAATTACATCTGGTTTTCAAAAACCACTAGCCAACTATTATAACTAACTAAACTCACTAATTATGAATATTGCAAAGTCAATATTAGCCATTTCTATGTCCTTTTTTTACATAGTTGTCATTGGTCAATCTTCCGATAATATATCGATTGTCAATCTAAAGAGCGAATCTGTAATCATAGAATCTAACTATCCTGATGTAGAGTTGAAATCCTGGGATAGGAATGAAATAAAAATTGAATCTGCAGTGACCATAAATGGAGAAGACCACAATGGAGCATATATTCTTGAGACAAAAAACACTTCAACTGGAGTTTATGTCGATGTTAAGGTAGATACGAAATCATTAAACAAAAAAGTGGTTGTAAATAACGAAGATGGATCCAAGTCATATTTTGATTTTAAAGGATTTGATAATTTGAATTTTGGAGAAAATGATAATGTATCCATGAATATTGGCTACAATATTGAAGCAAAAGTTGTCATTTGGTTACCTGAGAGAATGAAGGTGAAAGTAGCTACTGTTTATGGTGATATACAGACGACAGGCTCATTCGCTCATCTAGTAATCAATTCGATTTATGGTATGATTGAAGCGGAACTCATGGCGGTGAATAAAATGAATAAATTAGAACTGAAGTCTACTTATGATATTATAGATCTCACTATAAATCCCAAAATAGAAGCAGATCTAAAAATGAGTTCATCATATGGTGAGATGTATTCGGATCTTAAACTGTCGTCAAAAAGCGAAACTTCAAATAATCAATGTGGGAGCACTCAGAACTTTGTGATGAATGGGGGAGGTATGGAAATCAATCTAATGTCTACCTATGATAATATTTATGTAAGATCTAGGAAATCATTGTGATTTATCGATTTTAAAAGTTGCAAATGTTCACATGTTTTAGGGTGATCAGATCACTATTAATGCAGTATTTCATAAGGGAATAAAAATCAGTTTGAACTAATTAATTAGTAGATCAACTAATTAATTAGTTTTTATTTTCCCAAATATGCAACTCTTTAAAAATCGACTCGTCCTTCTATCATAATTAATAGAATCAGCGCATAGCATATTCTCTGATTTCGCTTGCTAACTATACATATTGAAACACTATGAGACTCACTAGCATAACCCTAGTATTTGTATTTATTTCCTCCTTCATTTTTGCTCAAAAAAACATCTCAGCACTTCGAATAGAAGACAATATTAAGCTGGACGGAAAACTGGATGAAGCTATTTGGCAAAATGCTGAAGTAGCGACAGGCTTTTTAACTTTCAATCCCAAGTTTGGAGATGCGCCCACCAGTCCAACGCAGGTAAGAATGCTTTACGATGATAAAGCCGTTTATGTTGGAGCATTTATGAAAATTAATAGTAGAGATGATATACAAGCTGAAATAACGGTGAGAGATGATATCGGAAATACTGATTGGTTTGGATTGGTACTTGATACATATGGAAACGGTACAGAAGGGTCGGAATTCATTGTAGCTGTCACAGGTGTGCAGTTCGACGCGAAGGTAACAACCCAGAATGAAGACGAAAACTGGAATGAAGTATGGTTCAGTGAAGTAAGCATCACAGATGACGGGTGGTATGCCGAAATGAAAATACCTTATTCTGCAATTAGATTTCCAAAAAAAGATGTTCAGAAATGGAGAATTAACTATATGAGAAGGTTAGCGGGTACTGGCGAGAAATGTTCTTTTCAACCACTAGATCCTCAGGTAGCTGGGTTTATCAATCAGACTGCGCATGTCACAGGTGTTTCCAATATAAAATCTCCTATTCGTCTATCTCTATCCCCGTACTTGACAGGATATATGCAGACCAATAGTTCTGGAGGAGATAATCCACAAAGAAGTACAGGCTATAGTTACAATGGAGGCCTTGACCTAAAGTATGGGATCAATGAGGCATTTACGTTAGATATGACTCTGATTCCTGATTTTGGCCAGGTACAGTCAGATGATCAAGTATTAAATCTGTCTCCATTTGAAGTGAGGTTTGATGAGAATAGAGCATTTTTTACAGAAGGCCTTGATCTTTTTGAGAAAGGAGGTTTGTTCTACACACGTCGAGTAGGCGGGACACCTATGGGCTATTGGTCGGCACCGTATAATAAAGGCGACAATGAAGAAGTCATAGAAAATCCATCGGTTACTCAGTTGTATAATGCTTCTAAGTTGTCTGGACGAACAAGCAGTGGGCTTGGTGTGGGAGTATTTAATGCCGTAGCGGGGTCTACAACAGCCAGGTATCAGGATATGGATACTGATGAGATTAGAGAAGAGATAACATCTCCATTGACGAATTATAATGTTATTGTCCTAGATCAGAACCTAAGGAATAACTCTTCTGTAAGTTTGATAAATACCAATGTATCGAGAAAGGGAGATCAATTTCATAGTGCCAATGTAACAGGAGTCGAATTCGATCTAAGGAATAATACGCAAAGTTACGGCTTGTCGGGTGGTATGAATGTGTCTCAACTCTTGTTTGAAAATCAAGATAATATAAATGGACTGAGCTATGAATTGGAGTTTAGTAAGTTGTCAGGGAATTTCAGATGGGACTTCGAAACGGAAGGCATAAGTCAAAACTACAACAATAATGACCTTGGCTTTCTGCAAGAAACCAACGTTAGAGAGCATTCATTTGGATCTTACTACTCATTCAACGAAGGGTGGAAGTCATTTGATAGAGGTAATATTTGGTTTAATTCTAATCTTACTACTACGTACGACAAGAACCAATTTTCTAGTCTTCATTTTAATGGAGGTTTCTGGGCACAGACTAAGAGTCAATGGCAACTGAATATGTGGACTAATTTTAGGCCAGATTCTAAGGATTTCTTCGAACCTAGAGTACAGGGAAGACACTTGAATAGACCAGGAATGTATAATATGGGTTGGTACATAGGAACAGATAACAGAAAAAAGCTAAAATTCAACTTCAGTGTTTTTGGTCTTAAGAGGTTTGAAGCGGATGCATATTATACTGAATTTTCAATTGGTCCTAGATATAGATTCAGTGATAAGTTTACTGTTTTTCTTGATTTTGCACCTTCATTAAGTGCGAGGTCTAGAGGGTTTGCAACTTTTGATGGAGTAGAACCAATTTTAGGTTATCGAGATCAATCTACAGTCAATAGTTTAGTAGGCGTGAATTACACCTTCAATTCTAAGATGGCACTTAATCTGAGAGCAAGACATTACTGGAGTAAGGTAGAATACCAAAGTTTTCATGCGTTGAGCGAAGAAGGTGATTTCATAGAAACTACTTATACAGGAGAGCATGATATTATATTCAATATCTTTAATCTGGACATGAATTATACATGGAGGTTTGCACCAGGAAGTGATTTGATTTTCAATTGGAAGTCAAACATATTTAGAAATGACCACAGCAACGATGCTGAGATGATAAATACCAACTACCTAAATGGGGTGAGTGATTTGTCAAATCTTCCATCTGTAAATAGTGTATCGCTTAGGTTAGTTTATTTTTTGAATGCTGCGAATTACTTATAGAAATAGAATTAAAAAAGGCGCTACAAGTCCGGTTTTCAAAACCAGACATGTAGCGCCTTTTAAAATCTAAATTTTTAGTTTAAAATGAATCAATAATATCCTTAAACATATCTGCTTTCAAGGATGCACCTCCTACGAGGCCACCATCAACATCTTTTTGTCCGAAAATCTCTTTAGCATTTGCTGGTTTTACGGATCCTCCATAAAGGATAGACATGTCTTCAGCGGCATCTGACCCATACTTATTAACTAGGATAGACCTGATGTGTGCATGCATATCTTGTGCTTGCTCAGGACTAGCAGTTTCACCAGTTCCGATCGCCCATATTGGCTCGTACGCTATCACTACATCTTTCAGTTGAGTTACGTCTAGATGAAATAGTCCTTCTTCTAGTTGCTTGGTTACATAAGCGTTTTGAGTCCCCGCTTTTCTGATTTCTAGAGGCTCTCCACAACAGAATATTACAGGCAGTCCATTTGCCAATGAAGCATCAAGTTTCTTAGCCAATAATGCATTGCCTTCATTAAAGTATTCTCTTCTTTCTGAATGACCTAAGATTACATAGTCCACTCCAAGATCAGCCAACATACTTGGAGATGTCTCACCTGTATAAGCTCCACTGTTTTCATAATGGCAATTCTGAGCGGCTACTTTGATGTTATCACTTTTCGCAGCTATCAACGATGATAAGTGAATAAATGGAGCACCAATTATTACCGTTACGTCAGAAGGTACGTTGTGTTCTGATAACGATTTGTATAGATCTACGCCTTCGTTTACAGTAGTATTCATTTTCCAATTTCCTGCAGCTATGTTTTTACGAGCCATTATTGTTTATTTTTATTGTGTTGTAATTCTTGTGATGCAAGTATCGGGAGAATCGATTAGGAATACAAATGTTTATTGTATAATATACACTAAGTATACATTTAATCTATTCATACAATGCGTCCATATTCTTCTTCAGGTACTTATCCGCTGCGGCATTCGTAGTTATTGCAGGAATAACAATAGCCAGAACAAATATAACACCCAGTGAAATAAGAATGTAAAAGAAGTTAACTACCTCCCAGATATTAGGGAAATAGATGTTGACTAAGATCAATAATCCCATGATTGAAATAGCAGCAATTATGAATGCTCTGAATCCTACCAATACTCCTTTCTTGATGTAAGGCATCTTGATGAATCCCCATTTAGCCCCTATGAGTTCCATAGTTTTGATTTCCCATCTATCGGCGTACATACTCAGGTTGATTGTATTTCTGATTATAATGATCGCTAAGAATACGAATATGAGTCCAATGGAAAAGATGGCATATGCTACTTTGTTTAGGTTAGATTTTATGTTTTGGATCGTAAGGTCTTCGTAATAGACAGATTGAACATTATTATCTTTTTCCAGCGCTAATTTTATCTTCTTAAGTATATCAGAATTGTAATCTGCAGATTTGATATTGAATGTTACCACATCAGAAAATGGATTAGAATCTTCATCGAAGTCCATTTTTAGATTATTGGACATTGTTGCTATGGCTTCCGATTTCGGGATGTATTTAATGGTCTCTTTTCTAATTGCTGATTGTTGTTTCATCAAGACGATGACTTCATCAGAATCAGCATCTTTTTCTAATTCTGCGACGATGTTCATCTTTTCTTTGATGATATTCGTTAGATTGTGAGAATGAAGTAGCAATAATACAAACGTACCCAGTAAGAACATTACGATAGCCACCGATATGCTAGAATATATATGTGTAGGCTTTGATTTTGATGCTGACATGGATTTTATTCCAATTAAGTTTGAAAAATTAAAAATAAGGTATAATGCCGACAAGTGTTACAAACATCTAATAAAGTATCCGAATATTTCGTGGAAAGTTATCCTTTCATTTGTGCGAGTATTAAACTTCGTCGGTATTGTGTTATATTGCAAAAGTAATATATGATACATATTAATAATGTGATGAACCGATTTATTTCAAATATTCCTAGATTATCAGCCTTAATAATAGGTTTAATGCTGTTTTCGAACGAAATTCAGTCTCAAATCTCTGTAATCAATCCATCTTTTGAAGATGAACCAGCAGATGCGACAACGCCTCAAGGTTGGCATCCATGTGATAATATGACTACACCAGATATATTTCCTGGTTTTTGGGGCGTATACAATGACCCGAGTGAAGGCAATACATATGTAGGAATCATCACAAGAGAAAATGGCACTTACGAACAATTTGGGCAAAGGTTATCCTCAAAATTAAAGAAAGGACAATGCTATAGAACAGCAATAGATTTAGCTCATTCTATAATCTATTCTGGATATAATAAACCCATCCAAGTGAGAATATATATAGGAAGTTCTAAATGTGATAAAAATCAATTGATATTCGAATCTCCTGTCATGAAAAGTATGAAATGGTCGACTCATCTGATAGAGTTTGTTCCAACGGCGGAACATGAATACTTTATTATCCAAGCCCATTTCAGCGATGAACCATATAATCACAAAGGGAATATTCTCCTCGATAACTTAAGACCTTTTGTTGTGTGTGGGAATACATAAGCGTGGTAAAAGCGTGGCTTGGCGCAGACAAACGCGCGAACAGAGCGAATTGTTATAGTTTGGGAAAAGCGATGGCTTGTGCAACAAACGCGCGTTGCTCATTAGAGCAAACATACGGGACAATTTGCGACCAAACCTGTAAAGCTGTTTATAACAATAATTAGACTCAAGTAATCCTTAGATTATTCCTTTGACTAATAAAGTAAAATAGGATAGAGTATTTTTATGTTTTTCGGATAGCAATGCGGGATAATTTGCGACCAAACCTGTAAAGCTGTTTATAACAATAATTAGACTCAAGTAATTCTTAGATTATTCCTTTGACAAATAAAGTAAAATAGGATAGAGTATTTTTATGTTTTTCGGATAGCAATGCGGGACAATTTGCGGTTAAGGCACAAAAAACTGTCTATGTTTCAAATTAAATCCAAACTTTTCTTTGGTATGTTTTTGTCACATCATAATGTATAGCTGATGAATACGTAAGGGGATAAATCCTGTTAGATCACACAACTTTCCCTCTAGTCATCTCCCTTTTACCCTCAGGTCCATCGAGTGCTTCCACAGTAAATCTTGCAGAACGCAATGCTCTCTTAAACGAGCCCTTTGCACAATAAGTCACCAATACCGCTCCAGGGTTGCACATGTCGTATAACTTAGCCATTAATTCTGGCGTCCAGAGTTCTTCTTGACTTGTCGGAGCAAATGCATCGTAATAGATAATGTCGAACTTCTCGGAAGTTGTAAAGTCTTCTATTTTTATAAGGTGTTTTGTGAAATCAAAATTTTCAGAAATAGCGATTTTATCTCCACTGGATGCTTTATGCATGTCTAAGAAGCCTTTAGTCTGGTCTTCTGTAAGTGATAAGACTTCAGGGTAGTTAAGCTCAGTGTATTGAGCCTCGACTATTGGATATGCTTCTAGGGTATGGTAGTTGATGTTGATGCCTTTTATAGATTGATAGGTCATCAGAGCATTTAAGCCTGTTCCAAAACCCATTTCTAGTATATTGATATCTCTATAGCCACGACTTACGATGTAGTCAAGACCAGCATCGATAAATACGGTCTGAGTTTCTTGAATAGATCCGAATTTAGAATGATAACTCACGCCAAATCGGTCTGAAATTATTGTATGTGAACCGTCTTGAGAAAATACGAGTTTATCCATTAAGGTGTGCTTCCAAACTTTCTTGTAATGAAGATGCTGATATATCTAAATGACTTTCATTATAGATAGCTTTGCCGTCTTTGATTAAGATAATCTGCGGTGATTCATGTCTGACTGAAAGTTTATCTTCAATGGCGCTAGAGATCGATCTATATGATAGTAGATCTAAATAATATGGAGAGAGTTCAATATCCCATCCACCTTCTAATCTTCTCTTTGCCATGCCACTTATAGGACAGGTAGTACTATGTTTGAATATTACCTGAGGTGCATTGAAGCTATCCTCAATAATATTATCTAGTGTCGAAGCCGACTCTAGTTTTTTCCAATTTATCATCTGTTGAACTTTCGTTTATCTGTTGCTAATATATTCTTACCCCAATAAGAACATAATGAGTAACAATAAAACCATTAAGTAGTTCCTAATCTTACTTAATCACTTGCATTAAGATGTTCGTAGCTGCTTCCATTTCGTATGGACATCCTACACCGCCTCTGTTACATGAAGAAAATATTGCTACTACTGCAACTAATGCTAAAAGTCTAGATAAGTTTTTTACAATTTTAGAATTCATTCTGTTTTATTTTAATGTTGTTTAATCGACTACTTTTTTAACGGTTATTGATAATCGATTATTATTTATGGTGTAAAATTAATTCCTTTGCTCTACTTTTTTACTTAATAGTAAGTTAATTATAAACAAAATTACGAAATGCGTATACATTTTATAGCAATTGGAGGTAGTGCGATGCATAATTTAGCACTTGCACTTCATGATTATGGACACACAGTTACTGGTAGTGACGACGAAATATACGAACCGTCACGAAGCCGATTGTCTGATTCGGGACTTCTACCATCAGAGTATGGCTGGTATACGGATAAAATAGAGACAAATATTGATGCAGTTATTCTAGGTATGCATGCTAGGATCGATAATCCTGAATTATTGAAAGCGCAAGAATTAGGGCTGAAGATATATTCTTATCCAGAGTTTGTCGCTGCACAATCGATGGGTAAAACCCGAGTAGTTATAGCGGGAAGTCATGGAAAGACGACCACAACATCTATTATATTACATGCTTTATCGTCAAAAAAGATCGAGTATGATTATTTGGTAGGCGCTCAACTTGAAGGATTTGATAGAATGGTAAAGTTGTCAGATGCCGGTATTATAATCTTAGAAGGTGACGAATACTTATCATCTCCGATCGATCGCCGTCCAAAGATGATGCATTATAAGCCTAATATAGCCGTAATCACTGGAGTGGCTTGGGATCATATCAATGTGTTTCCTACGCTTGATAATTATGTAGACCAATTCAGATTGTTCATTAATGATATGAAGAATGAGGATCTATTATATATATATGAAAACGACAATCATCTAAAAACGATAATTACAGAAGGTAAGCACAGTTGTAACATTGAAAACTATGACCAGATATACCTTACTGAAGAAAATCAATATGCCGTTGGATCAAATAAATATGATGTTAAATTAATAGGCAATCATAATATGCAGAACATTCTGGCTGCCGAAAAAGTATGTCTGAGACTTGGACTGACGAAAGATGAGTTTTATGATTCACTTCAAACATTTACTGGAGCGAATAGAAGGCTACAAATCCTTAAGAAAGGAAATGATCAAGGCGGAAATATTTATCTAGATTTTGCTCATGCACCTTCAAAGGTAAAGGCTACGACGGATGCTGTGAAAGATTGGTATAAAGACGCTCCTCTCATTGCAGTCTTTGAATTGCATACTTTCTCTAGTTTAAATGCAGCGTTTCTACCGCAATACAAAGGCGCACTAGATTCTGCAGATGTTGCTTTTGTATTATTTAGTGAGCATGCACTTAAGATGAAGAAGATGCCTGCGTTGGAGAAAGCCTTTGTAGAGGAATGTTTCGCACACTCTAATATTAAGGTATGTGTAAATGGGGAAGACTTAAAAACGGAACTTATTAATTACGATGTTGAAAAATCCAATTTGCTCCTTATGAGTAGTGGAACCTTTGATGGAATGGAACTTGATTTTTAAATTGATCATTAACTAAGTGAAACAATAATCTTATTAATACATTATTAAAATTAGTAATATGTTTGTTGATATTTCTGATTTTATATAGCTTTAGCTTTTAATAGACAGATAATAACTTAAGAAGCTGATTGAACAGCTTCTAACTAAAAAAATAGATAGATGAAACCAACATTAGTAGTATTAGCAGCGGGAATGGGTAGTAGATATGGGAAGTTGAAGCAAATGGACGCCTTTGGTCCTAATGGCGAAACCATTATTGATTATTCAATTTACGATGCAATTCAGGCGGGTTTTGGAAAGGTTGTTTTCATAGTAAGAGAATATTTTTTACAAGAATTTAAAGATAAAATCAACCCTAAGTTTGGAGATAAAATCGACTTGCAATACGTAACACAAGAGTTGACTAATATCCCATCTGGCATAGACGTGCATCCAGAAAGAGAAAAACCATGGGGAACAGCTCATGCCGTATGGGTGGCAAAGGATATAGTAAAGGAACCATTTGCTGTTATCAATGCAGATGATTTTTACGGAGGAGATTCATATAAAGTGCTAAACGATTATTTTCAAAAAAATGATTCAGAGGACTATGCCGTAGTTGCTTATCGTCTTAAGAATACATTGTCAGATCACGGGACAGTGAATAGGGGAGTATGTTACAGTAATGATTCTGGACACTTAACCAAAGTAGTAGAATGCGAGAAAATTCAGAGAGAAGAAGATGGAATTGTTAGGTTCCCAGGGGCTAACGGTGAGAAAGAAGTGTTAACTAATGATACTCTAGTTTCTATGAATATGTGGGCATTTTTGCCATCTTATTTTGATCACGTGAATGATCAATTCGTTGATTTTCTTACAAATTTCGGGAAAGAGCTAAAGTCTGAATTTTATATCCCTGCAGCGATTGATAAATTAATAAACGAAGGTACCCTAAATGTAAATGTACTAGATACTGATTCATCTTGGTTCGGTGTAACATACCAGGCGGACAAACCTATAGTCATGGAGAAGTTAAATAAGCTAATAGCTGATGGGGCATACCCAAACAAGATCTATTAATGGATGTCATCGAAACGAAGATTGAGATATCCAGAACAGGTACTTATTATAAAGTAGGGGAAGATTTATCAAAACGCCAGTGGCTTTGCTGTCACGGCTACGCTCAAGTAGCGGATAGGATGATTAATAAGTTTGATAGGCGTGAAGCGAAAGGCGAGAAAGTAGTCTGTGTCGAAGCTCCAAATAGATTTTATTGGAAAGGCGTAAGTGGTAATCCTGTTGCCACTTGGATGACCAGTCGATATCGTTTGGATGAAATAAGAGATAACAATAATTACCTAAATAAAGTCTACCAATCCGAAATCAATCAAGATTCAAAAAGAGTCTTATTCGGCTTCTCTCAGGGAGGAACGACAATTTGGAGGTGGATTCATGATCAGCGACCAGAATTTGACATTTTTGTTAATTATGCTGGTTGGATTCCCGAGGATCTGGATTTGAAGATTCTAGGAGATTACCTAAAGGGAAAAAAGCTCATCTTTATTTATGGCTCACAAGATGAATACCTCACCAAAGATAGGATAGATGCACTTGAAATGATTATCGAACGATCTGGTTTGGATATTAATATTATCAAGAACTCTGGTAACCATAGTATTGACAGAGATATGATAGATTTGGCAGTCGAAAAATGACTTGTTGATTTATGAGACCTAATTATGGTTCATTCATTTGGTTTCGAGATGACTTAATTACACTAAGCATTGTGTTAAACCAAAGCAGACTTTTGGCTATAGCCAATAAATAAATGAAATTCACGCAAAATATATGAGTTCGTATATTTAAATCAAAAAAAGAAATCCAGTCTAAAATAGATTGGAAAGTGAGGGCTAAGCTTAAAAGTCACCTTATCTAGAAGTAGTCTAAATAATAAACCTAAACATTTAGCCCAGCGTTGTACATATAAATTAACAAAGCTTTAATATCTTTGTGCGGAATTTGACATCGTAGGGTGCTTTTATCTAATACGAATATTTCACCTGAGTAATACAAAACACATTATGAATATAGCAAGGCGCAAGTTCGCAATCGTTTTTTCGCTAGTTTTTCTTTCTCAATTTTCTTTCGCCCAATCCGGCAATGGTTCTAGTTATTTAATATATGGTTTGATCGGTATCGGTCTTCTGTTATTAGTATTTGCTGTACTTACGTTGGCAGATAACTTGATTCAGATCGAGGGACAGAAGATGGGAGTTGATTCTAAGAAGCATGATTTAGGAATTTTTCCAAACGTGACTGATATGTTTTCAAAAAAAACACCACAGTTTGTTAATAATGGAGAAGGATTTAAGTCATTTTCTAAAGGGTTTGATATAAAACTAGCTGGCGAAGCAACAGGCGAAATCAAAAATGTACAAACATCGAGGTATGCACTTAAGCCAACTGATTTTATCGGTATGTCTCCAATTCCTAAAGTTCTAGTAGCTGCGGGAGATGAAGTTAAAGCTGGAGATGCTATCTTTTTTGATAAGAAAAGACCTAATATCATCTACACTTCACCAGTAAGTGGAGAAGTAGTAGAAGTGAAGCGTGGTGCTAAAAGATCAATCGCTGAAATCATCATATTAGCAGATAAGGAAATTTCTTTTAAAGAAATAACTGCCCCAGATCTAGCGACAATAGATAGAGATGCTTTGAAATCATTCTTTTTAGAGAATGGAGTGTGGGCGATGTTCAACCAAAGACCATTTGATATAGTAGCGGATGAAGAAGTTGTACCTAGAGATATTTTTATCTCAACTTTCAGTACAGCTCCATTAGCTTTAGATAATAGTATTGTAATCAAGGGTAATGAGGCTGCATTTCAAAAAGGAGTTGATGCTTTAGGCATTATGACTGATGGAAGTGTTCATTTAGGACTTGATGCAAGAGGTGCTGCACCAGTTGCAGGATTCGCATCATGTACTGGAGTAAAGAAGAATTACTTCTCAGGTAAGCATCCAGCTGGTAATGTTGGTATCCAAATTCATAACACAGCTCCTATCAAAGGAAGTGATGTTGTATGGACACTTGATGTACAGGATGTTATTACAATTGGTAAGTTATTCACAGAAGGGAAATATGATGCATCTAGAGTAATTGCTGTAGGAGGTGCACAAGTAACTGAGCCTTCAATAATCAGAACATATCAAGGTGCTCATGTCGGAGATTTAGTTGCTGGTAATCTAAGTGATAATAAAAATAGAATAATAGCTGGAGATGTACTGTCAGGTAAACAAACGACGGAGGAAGACTTCTTAGGATTTGGAAATACACAGATATCAGTAATCAGAGAAGGAGACGATTATGAAGCATTTGGATGGTTGTTACCAATCAAACCAAGGCCGAGTATCTCTGGTACATTTCCAAACTTCTTGTACCCTAATCACAAGTTCGAAGGTGAAACGAATACACACGGAGAGAAAAGAGCATTTGTAGTATCTGGACAGTATGAATCAGTGTTACCTATGGACATTTATCCGCAACACCTTATGAAAGCTATTATGGCAGGTGATTTCGAAAGAATGGAAGGGTTAGGAATAAATGAATTATCAGAAGAGGATTTAGCTGTATGTGAGTTTGTATGTACATCTAAGATGCCATTGCAGAGTTTATTGAGAGAAGGTCTTGATATGATGAGAGCAGACGGGTAATAATAAATTCGAATAAAGGAAAATCAAAGGTGGTAATTGAAGCCACTATAAATTTAGATAAATGGGTTTAGTAGATTTATTAAAGAAAATAGAACCGGACAAGAAGAATAGTCCATTCTTGCATACACTGTATGATGGATTCTTCACATTCGCTTATGCACCTAACACTGTAACAAAAGGTGGTGTGCATATGAGAGATGGTATGGATCTGAAAAGATTGATGGTTCACGTTGTTCTTGCTATGCAATTGTGTTATGTGTTTGGTACATATAATATGGGACATCAGCACTTTGTAGCGGCTGGACAATATTTGGGATTCATCGAAGGGTTTCACTTGAAACTAGTACATGGTTTGATCCATATGTTGCCAATATTTGTGGTAGCACACGTTGTGGGTTTAGGTATTGAATTCTGGTTTGCAGCAAAAAAGGGTCATGCTATTGAAGAAGGGTTCCTTGTTTCAGGAGCTTTGATACCATTGATTATGCCACCGGATGTTCCATTATGGATTCTCGCTGTAGCTGTAGCATTTGCAGTTATCATAGGAAAAGAAGCATTTGGAGGTACAGGAATGAATATTTGGAACGTAGCTTTATTAGCAAGAGTATTTGTATTCTTTGCTTATCCGACTACTATAGCGGGTGACGAAGTATGGGTTTCTGGTTATAATACATTAGCGGAAGGAACACAAGCTTCATACACATTTGCTCATGGATTATTCAATAGTCTATTTGAGTTTATGGGAGTAGCCACCTTCCAAGAAGCCTCCACACATATAGTTGATGGTTATAGTGGTGCTACACCATTAGCCTTAGCTTATCAAGGAGGATGGGAAAACGTAACGAATACTTTCTCTCCTGCACAGATGTTTTGGGGAACAATTCCAGGATCTATAGGTGAGACGAGTAAGCCGCTTATTATAGGTGGAGCGTTATTCTTAATTATTACAAAAGTAGCTAGTTGGAGAATTATGCTGAGTATGCTTATTGGAGGAATAACAATGGCTCTGATATTTAATGCTTGGGGAGCGACACCGTTTATGGAAGTACCTTGGTATGGACAGATATACATGGGGTCATTCTTATTTGCAATGGCATTCATGGCTACTGATCCAGTAACAGCTTCGGGAACGAATACTGGTAAATGGATTTACGGATTCATGATTGGGTTTATAGGAATGATCGTA
This sequence comes from uncultured Saprospiraceae bacterium, assembly GCA_938003955.1. Taxonomy (GTDB): domain Bacteria; phylum Bacteroidota; class Bacteroidia; order Chitinophagales; family Saprospiraceae; genus CAJXUU01. The sequence continues at coordinate 35,900 of CALKXE010000067.1, forward strand.
AGAGTATTGAATCCGGCATATCCTGAGGGATGGATGCTTGCAATATTGTTTATGAATACGTTTGCACCATTAATTGATCACTACGTGTTAGAGGCTAACATGTCTAAAAGAATGAAACATGCATAGTACAAATCAAATCATAAGATTCGTCTTGATTATGACTTCGCTAGTTGCGCTAGTTTTATCATTGATGTATACAGGATTAAAAGGAACACATGAACTCAACGAAGCTATCTATGCTAAGAAAGCAATACTAGCTGCCGTTCAAAATAAGTTGGGTATAGATGCAAGTTCTCTTCCTGTCGAAGAAGTTCAAGAAATATTTGACAGTAGTATCAAACAGGAAGTGTATGATATGAAAGGTAATCTACTAACTCCTGCGCAAGTAGAAGCTTCAGGTTACAAGGGAGGATTAGCGGAAAATGTTGATATCAACAAAGAAGCTAAAAAACCAGAATCAGAAAGAATATTACCAATGTACAAGTTTAAAGATGGTGACAATGAGTTTACTATTTTGTCTGTGCAAGGAAAAGGACTTTGGGATGTTATCTGGGGGAATATCGCTTTAGAGAAAGATATGAAGACAATAGCTGGTGTTGATTTTGATCACAAAGGTGAGACTCCAGGTCTTGGTGCTGAGATTAAGGACAATAAAGCATGGAAGAAGCAGTTTGTAGGTAAGTCAATATATGATGCCGCTGGAAATTTTACAGGCGTTGCTGTAATCAAAGGTGGGGCTAAGGAGCCAACATGGCAAGTTGATGGTATTTCTGGAGCTACAATAACAGCTGATGGAGTAGGAGAGATGTTGAAAAGAGGATTGAACTATTATGGTCCTGTTCTTGATAAAATGAAGAAGTCTTAAAACAGACTATTATTAATTGATCTTAATATTTGCAGTTTTATAGCTGCATTCAGATAATAAAAATAAATATAATGGCACAAGCACAAGTAGCAGCAAAACAATCCTCAATTGGATTTGGAAAAGCTGAAAGAAAATTACTTACAGATCCATTAGATAGTAACAACCCGGTAACTGTTCAAGTACTTGGTATATGTTCTGCACTTGCAGTAACAACAGGTATGAAGAATGCCTTAGTTATGGCAATAGCTGTAGTTTTCGTGACGATGTTTTCTAACATGATAACATCTGCATTGAGAAACTCTATCCCTAAAGCGGTAAGAATGATTGTTCAGTTAATCATCATTGCAACATTGGTAACAATAGTAGAGCTTACGTTGAAAGCTGTAGCATTTGATAGTTATAAGCAACTGTCAGTATTTATCGGATTGATCATTACGAATTGTATAGTAATGGGACGTTTGGAAGCATTCGCTATGGCTAACGGGCCATACAAATCTATGTTGGATGGTATTGGTAACGGAGTAGGTTATGGTATTATCTTATTGATGGTCGCATTCGTCAGAGAGCTTTTCGGTAAAGGAGAATTGTTCGGTGCTAAGATTATTGGAAATACACCAGAGTATCTTCTTGACACAACTACAACATGGGGACTAGGATGGTATGCAAACAATAACTTGATGGTATTATTCCCTTCTGCAATGTTTGTAATCGGAGCGATAATATGGGCTCACAGAGCATGGAATCCATCATTAGTTGATGTATCGTAATTAGAATTAAAAATTAGATCTGTTTTTTAACAGTAACTATAAATAAATATAAAATGGGAGAGTTATTAAATATATTCATAAAGTCAGCGTTCATCGAGAACTTGGCTTTATCATACTTCCTTGGGATGTGTTCTTACTTAGCTGTATCTAAGACTGTAAAGACTGCATTTGGACTTGGGCTAGCTGTAATATTCGTATTAGGTATTACTATGCCTATCAACTGGGTAATCAATAATTACCTATTATCTGAAACAGGACTGTTTCAGACTGATCTTACATTCTTAAGATTGATCTTATTCATAGCCGTTATTGCATCAATGGTGCAGTTAGTAGAAATGGTAGTAGAGAAATTCTCGCCATCTTTATATAACTCGCTAGGGATATTTTTGCCATTAATAACTGTAAACTGTGCGATCTTAGGTGGATCATTATTTATGGTGTCAAAAGAATACAACTTTATGGAGTCTGTTTCGTTTGGTTTGGGAGGAGGATTTGGTTGGTTCTTAGCGATTATTGCGATTGCTGCGATTAGAGAAAAAATCAAATACAGTCAAGTACCTCCAGCGTTAAGAGGACTAGGAATGGCTTTTATGCTGACTGGCCTTATGGGACTAGCATTCATGAGTTTGATGGGAATTGATCCGAGTGCATTTTAAGCAAAAGAAGAAAGTACACCTAAAATAAATAGTTAGATGTACTACCTAAATAAAAACATAAACATAAAAACATGTTAATGATAACACTACTTTCTTTCATGACCATAGCTTGGGCACTTTTAGTGTTCTGTGGTGTGATTTTACTATTGTCGTCAATGTTGATCTATGCCAGGAAGCAGCTTATGCCCCAAGGCGATGTACAGATCATAGTGAACGGTGATAAAGAGAATCCAATGATCGTTCAACCTGGGCAGACATTGTTGTCTGCGCTTTCTGATAAAAACATATTCTTACCATCTGCTTGTGGTGGTGGTGGTACTTGTGCTATGTGCGAGTGTCATGTACATGATGGAGGTGGTGATATACTGCCTACTGAAATGGATCACATGTCTCGTAAAGAGGCTGCGGAGGGCAAAAGATTAGCTTGTCAAGTAAAAGTGAGACAAGACATGGATATCAGTATTCCAGAAGAAATCTTTGGTATCAAAAAATGGGAATGTGAAGTTGTATCTAATTACAACGTTGCAACATTTATCAAGGAATTCATCGTGCGATTACCAGCTGGCGAAACATTAGATTTCGAAGCGGGTGGTTATATACAAGTTGATGTACCAGAGATTACTGTTGAATATAAAGACATGAATATTGATGCTCATCCAAAGTATCATGATTCACTTGATAAGTTCCAGAAAGATTGGGAGAAATTCAAGATGTTTGGTCTTACAATGAAAAATGAAGAAGAGGTTTTTAGAGCTTACTCAATGTCTAATCACCCTGCAGAAGGAGATATTGTTTCTTTGACAATCAGAATTGCGACGCCACCTTTCAAATGGGGTAAGAATGCTGACGGTTCAAGAAAATGGGAAGGATACGAAGATATCAATCCAGGAATATGTTCATCTTATGTATTTGGATGTAAGCCAGGTGATAAAGTAACTATTTCTGGTCCTTATGGAGAATTCTTTATCAAGCCAACACAGAACGAAATGTTGTATGTAGGTGGAGGAGCAGGAATGGCACCGATGAGATCTCACTTGTATCACTTATTTCACACATTGAAAACGGGTAGAAAAGTTACATTCTTCTATGGTGGTAGAACGAAGCAAGAGTTATTCTATGTAGAAGAATTTAGACAAATCGAAAAAGAATTTCCAAACTTTAGATTTGCGATTGCACTAGATAATCCATTGCCTGAGGATAACTGGACACTAAAAGAAGATTTAGATGATCCAAATAATGACGGGTTTAAAGGATATGTTCACAACGTTGTAATTGACGAATTCTTGAAGAAGCATGATGCTCCTGAAGAGTTAGAGTTATACTTCTGTGGACCTCCAATGATGAATCAATCAGTTATCAAAATGGCTGATGATTGGGGGATTCCTGAAGAGAATGTAGCCTTTGATGATTTCGGAGGATAAAATTAGAATACAAATTTAGAATTCCTGTTTTGGAATTTATGATTTTGAAAATATAGAATGCCCGAGTGTCTTTGATGCTTGGGCATTTTTTATTTTAGCAACTATTTTTTAAGACATTGAAAAATTAATCTTTTATACAATTAAACAAAAAATCTACTTAACTTGAACTTCCAACAATTCTGAAATTTACAATGGTAGATATACTGTCTGATTCTAAGTATTTGAATATTCTCAAAGCTCATGCTAGTAAGTATGGAGAGGATATTGATCAAGTTACCAAAGAGGCAGAATCTTATCTGAAAGAATTGTATACCGAGCAAAATCCACTTGTTCATTCTTTAGCCGTTCATGCGTCTCAATATATACTAAGTCGAGGTTATGAGCGGACGATAGACACTAATCCAGAAGAAGTAAAGGAGTTAGCAAAGATCATGAGAAGACATCCTGTAGCCTTCGTAATGACCCATAAGACATACATTGATATGATGGTTCTAGCGATTGCGTTGGCTCGTCATGGATTACCGATTCCACATATTTTTGCGGGGATCAATATGAGCTTTTTTGGGTTAGGGGATATTGGACGAAAGTCAGGAGCTATTTTTATCCGAAGATCATTTAAGGATAATCCTCTTTATAAGGCAGTGCTTCGATTTTTTATTCTGCATTTGGTAGATAAGAATAAGCACTTTATGTGGGCTATAGAAGGCACAAGATCTAGAACAGGCAAGTTGGTCTGGCCGAAGATGGGAATACTGAAATACATAGCTGAAGCGGATACGAAATCTAGAAATGAAGTCAAGTATATTCCTGTTTCTATCGTCTATGATTTAATTCCTGATGTAGATCAGATGGTCAAGGAGGGAAGAGGTGCGGAAAAGTCAAAAGAAAGTTTTGCTTGGTTCATGCAGTATGTGAAAAACATGGGTGATGATTTTGGAAAGATCAGTATTCGATTTTCTGAACCTGTGGATATGTTGGGAGAATCAAAAGTAGATACCTCAGTGCATAGGATGGGGGATAAGCCTAAACTTCCTAAGTTTGCTTTTAATCTAGTGCACGGTATTAATAATGTAACGCCAGTTACTACTGGGTCATTAATCTTTACTTCCTTGTTGAGTCAATTTGCACTTACTAAGTCTCAATTAGAATCTTCGGTGGTAGAGTTAATGGAATTGATAGAAAATCACAAGGCAGATGCATTGGTTGAAAGAGGGAAGCCATTAAGTCAAAGTATACAATCTGCACTTAATCGTTTCATTAAATCTGGGATGGTTAGAAAGATAGGATCTGGACATACTACAAAGTATTCGATTATACCTGAGAAATACCTTGCGGCTACTTATTATGCAAATATGAGTGTGCACTATCTATATCACCGAGCATTCATTGAATTAGCACTAGTTAAGCTCCAAAAATCTAAGTCTAAATATAGATTACGATTGTTTTGGGAAGAGATAATGGCCCTTAGAGATTTATTTAAGTTTGAATTTTTCTATTCTAATAAATTAGATTTTACAGACGAAATAGAAAAGGATCTAGGCTACTTTCATGAAGATTGGGCTAATATATTAAAGAATGATAAAGTCAAGCCGCTTTCGCTTATAGAAGGTAAAAACATACTCTTATCGCAGACTGTTTTATCTACATACATAGAAGCTTACAAAGTGGTAGGAGAATGCTTAGTAAATAGAGAATCTGGTGTTTTATACAATGAGTCAGAACTTCTAGATGAGTGTTTGTTTCTAGGTGAAGAAATGCATTGGATGGGTAAGATTCATCGTGTAGATTCAGTATCAAAACCATTTATACAAAACGGTATTAGGCTAGCTGTCAATAAAGGATTAATTACAGTCGATGGAACGGTAGATAAAAAGGGAGTAAAGCAATGGATATCATACTTGGAAGATTTGACCAAGCGTATTTACGAATTGCAATCGTTTGTCAAAAAAGTAAAGGAAAAGAATAAGAACTTAGCCCATATAGATAGAAACATAATCCCAGGATCTAAGACTGAAAGTGTAACGAGTGCTATATTAGAAGGCGAAAGCGGTGCACATATAGGTGCGTTCTTCGATCTTGATAGAACCTTAATTAGTGGCTTCTCTGCTAAGGAGTTTTTCCAAAGTAGATTGTACAGTGGTAAGATGTCTAGAAAGGAAATACTCGCTCAGTTCAATGGAGTAATGGTATATGCTTTGGGCAATAGAAATTTTGCTGGATTAGCGGCAATAAGCGCACAGGGGATAAACGGATTAGATGAAAAGACATTTATTGAAGTTGGTGAAGAAGTATACTTAAAACATCTTGCATCAGAGATATATCCAGAATCAAGAGCATTGGTAGAGGCACATTTTGCGATGGGACATACGGTAGCAATAATTTCTGCGGCTACGCCTTATCAAGTAAATCCTGTTGCTAGAGATTTGGGAATAGAGCATATAATGTGCACTCAAATGGAAGTCGTCAAAGGTAAGTTTACTGGTAAGATAGTCGAACCAGCTTGTTGGGGAGAAGGGAAAGCATATGCAGCTAATCAATTGGCTGAAAAACATCTGTTAGATATGTCGAAAAGTCATTTCTATACAGACAGTGCTGAAGATCTTCCACTTCTGGAGATTGTAGGTCATCCGCATCCAATAAATCCTGATGCAGAATTATCTAAAATAGCATTTGAGAACGACTGGGCAATAGCTAGGTTTAATGATGAGAAAAGACCGGGTGTATCTAACTTAGTGCGTACAGGTTTAGCAATTAGTTCCCTGATACCTGCAACGATTGCGGGTGTTCTTTCAGGAACATTGTCGATGTCTCATAAAGACGGGATTAATTCTATGATGTCAGCTATAGGAGACTTTGGATGCTTGGTTGCAGGTATCAAAATGGTCGTGAAAGGGGAAGAGCATATCTGGAAACATAGACCTGCAGTATTTATATTTAACCATCAAAGTAATGTTGATCTTCTTATCATGGCGAAGCTACTAAGGAGAGATGCTGTGGCTATCGCAAAGAAAGAACTGAAACTATCTCCTGTCGGTCCATTATTTATGGCGGCTGGCGTGATTTTCATAGATAGAGGAGATAAGAATAAGGCAATAGAGGCTATGGCGCCAGCTATAGAAGCGTTGAGAAATGGAACATCAGTAGGCTTAGCTCCAGAGGGAACGAGAAGTAAAGACTATGGTTTAGGGGTTTTCAAGAAAGGAGCATTCCATCTTGCTATGCAAGCGGGAGTGCCTATTGTCCCAATAATAATTAAGAATGCTCATGATGTTATGCCTAAAGGATCTAATTTTATAAAACCTTCAGTTGTGGAAGTCGTAGTCCAACCGGCAGTGAAAACTGATAAATGGAAAGTTGCAGATTTAGATAAACACATTGCAAAGATCAGAAAAGGATACTTGAAAGAATTGGGGCAGGAATAAATCTTACCATATTAGTAAATAGGATGCTATAAATATTTTGAAAAATATCTATATTGGGTATAAATTATTAATAAATAAAAACTAATAAATATGAAAACAATAATTACAAGTATTGCTTTTTCTATCTTTTCTTTAACTGCTGTTTTTGGTCAAAACGACGTAAGTTTTAATGCTGGGGAAAATTGGATTGGTTACATGAATGTATTTAATCTTGGAGGGGGATATGAATTTGGTTCTGCATGGGATGTAGCGGAATTAAAATCTTCGTTAGATGCTTCAACGAATACTTTGACCTTGCAACCAAACTTTAATACTTACACTGTCGGTGATGAATATTGGGTAAATGCAACTACTGGAGAGGGTGAAAAAAATATGGAAGCAATTACTTTCGTAGAGCCAGGAGCATTTTTTAATGCTACTGATCTTACCTTTTCAGGTGCTGTTGAATCCAATACTTTAGCTGCAGGATTTTCAGGTAAGTATTTCATCAAAGCTCTTAATCCAAATAATGATTATCAAGACGAACTAGGAGGTGATGGCGTTTTTGATATGCCTGCTAGTGGGAATTTTTCTGTTACTATACCAGGAGCTTCACTTACACCAGGATTAATAATTCAATATGGATTTAGCATTACGGGAAGAAATTCTAATCCTGATGATGAGGAAGCTCTAGGTAGAATTGTTATTGGTGCTGGATCTGTAGGATTAGATGACGGAAATAGTTTGAATGCAGACATAAGTGTTTATCCAAACCCTACAAGTGATATTTTATTTGTAAAAACGGACGTTGATTTAGCTACGTACAGTATTTCAAATCTTCTAGGACAGACAGTATTAAGTGGTGATTTTACAAGTGGTATCAACGTTTCAGATTTAACAATAGGTACATATGTTATCGCGTTAAATTCTGAAGAAGGGAGTAAGTTGATAAAGTTTGTTAAAAGCAATTAATTCATATTCTGGTTCAGATATTAAATTAGGACAGAACGTGTCTAAAAAAAAGAGCAATTGATTCTATCAATTGCTCTTTTTTAGTTGTAGAAAACAATAAAATATTATTTATGCTTCTTCCTCTTCTTCCCAGATAATAGGTGTAATCATCTCTAGGTCTAACAATGCAGCCTCTTTAGGGCCTATGCTAAAAAAGCCTAAGAAACCACCAGATGCTTTAGCGACGTGCTTTGCAAATGATACATAGCTGCTATATAGAGCGGCACCTGATTTTGTCGGGAGTTTAGCTAGTATTGGATTAAGAGCGGTTAGCTTTTCAGTAACTGTCTTATTCCTTGTCTCCAAATTGGATAAAGAAGTCATGTGATTTTCTAATCTTTCATGGAAGTCTACACCAACTTCTTCGTAGAATCCTGCTAATCTTTCAGGCAAGCTATATGATCTAATTTTAGTCACTTTCTCTGCCCACTTAGTCTCATCTTCATTTATATCACCATCAGCACCTGCTATGTATACAGTAATGAGTGAAATAGCATCTTTGAGTTGATCAAACTCTGAATCTGAAAGTACTTTGAAATATTCTGTCATGGTAAGATTTTTCTTTTTGTCGTAATTTATTCTGCAAAAATAAAATCTTCAGCTTAATAAGTGCGTGTTAGGTTGTTAATTATTTGTGAGAAGATCGATAAATTGACGATATTCCCGAAAAGATTAAGATGTACTAGTCGAAACAGCTTAATTATATATAATTCTTATAATTTCGCCATCATATAAATGTGAATATTGTGAAGGTTTTAAATTTAGAAAAAGTATCTCGTATCAAAAGAAATAATCTTGTGGTGGAGTATTGTGGTGGACATTATACTAAGAGAGAGGCGATGAATATAGGAGGAATTGGTGTCGGAGGGCTCAAATATTTAGAAGGTGCTGAAATTGTCGACACTATCAAAAGGGACTATTATCTTAGGTCCAATATTGAAACATTAAAAGATGGTTTGGCCTTTTATCTGAGGGATGATGCGGGTAATTATATGCTTCTTATTCACAAAACAGAAATATTGAGTATCTCATTTGATAAAGAGAATGACGAACTAAAAGAAAGATCAAAATTTTCACTCTTTGAAAAATGCTTATCGAAAGGGATACCGTACCATTATTCCAAGTTGATGTTAATGGAAGATGAGATTGTAAAACTCAATCCGACCAAGCTGAAATTGGTTACAACAGGCTTAGATGAAATAAATTTTGAATGTACTCGAAGGAATCCATTGAAAGTGAGAGAATATTTTCTTAATTCTCCTTTCGCCGATAAGTTGACAGAAGACTATAATACATATGAGTATTTATAAGATACTATTTGCCAAAGTTCAATGATAATAGAACAAGAAACATAAATGGATATGAAAATAATCATCAATATATTACTAGTAGCTACACTGTTTGTAAGTTGTAAGTCTAATCATCAAGTTGCCTCAAGTGCTACTTCGGAAATTCCGTTTACATGGGATAATGCAACGATATATTTTCTAATGACAGATAGGTTTTATAACGGTGATACCACTAATGACTATAAACACACTGCTGATAATCCGCCTGCCCCGCTAAGAGGATACATGGGAGGAGATATCAAAGGAATTACTAAAAAAATCAATGATGGTTACTTTTCTGATTTAGGAGTCAATGCCATTTGGATGACCCCATTGGTAGAGCAGATATCTGGATCGGTAGACGAAGGTACTGGGAATTCTTTTGGGTTTCATGGATACTGGACTAGGGATTGGACGGCATTGGAGTCTAAATTTGGGACTCCTGATGATCTGAAAGAAATGATAAAAACGGCGCATAGTAAAGGAATTAGAATCCTTTTTGATGTAGTAGCTAATCATACAGGACCAGTTACTGATATTGATTCTAAGTGGCCAGACGATTGGGTGAAAACAGGACCAAGATGTACTTATACTTCTGCAGAAACAACGATTAACTGCACATTAGTAGATAATCTTCCTGATATCAGAACGGAAAGTGACAATGAAGTCAGTTTGCCACCATTTTTGATAGATAAATGGAAGAAAGAAGGAAGACTTGACCAGGAGGTAGCAGAATTAGATGAGTGGTTTAAAAAGACAGGTTATAAAAGAACAGCAACCAATCATATATTGAAGTGGTTAGTTGATTTTATAGAAGAATATGGAATCGATGGTTATAGGGTAGACACGGTGAAACATACTGAGAGCTATGTGTGGAAAAACTTATGGAAATCAGCACAACAAGCACACAAGGATTGGAAGGAGAATCATCCTGAAGCTAAATTAGACGACAATGATTTTTACATGGTAGGGGAGGTATATAATTTTTTTGCAGGTAATGGAAGAGCATTCGATTACGGGGACCAAAAAGTTGATTTTTTCGCTGATGGATTTCACAGTTTGGTCAATTTTGATTTCAAAGGAGATGCAAACAAATCGTTTGAAGAAATATTTTCAAAGTATGACGAACTCTTGCAAGGCGAATTCAAAGGAAAAAGTGTTGTGAACTACGTTAGTTCTCATGATGATGGAGGACCTTTTGATCTAAAACGAGAGAAGCCATTTGAAGCCGGTACAAAGCTGCTTCTATCTCCCGGTGGAGTTCAGATATACTATGGGGATGAATCAGCAAGAACGCTCACCGCAGATGCAGACGGAGATGCGAAGCTTAGGTCATTTATGAATTGGGATGAACTAAGAGCTATGAAACAAAAGAATGGATATACAGTGAATGATGTACTCATTCATTGGCAAAAAATAGGACATTTTAGAAATAGCCACCCTGCAGTCGGTGCTGGGAAGCACACCAAAGTAAGTGATACACCTTATATGTTTACTAGATCATGGACAGCGCCAAATGGAGCAAAGGACCATGTGCTTATTGGATTAGATATGCCTAAAGGGAATATGATTATCGATGTTACAGCACTTGCTAAAGATGGTGAGTCAGTTCGTGATAAATATTCTGGTATTACGCAAACCGTGGTAAATGGAAGAATCACTATAGATAGTATGTTTGATATTGTATTATTGGAGAAGATCTAAACATAGTGTCTGCACATCTTCCAGATGTCTAACACATACTATTTATATACTACCAAATATCAAGTTGTCGAACATCGAAAAGTCGAACATCGAAAAGTCGAACATCGAACACTCTAAAGAAATCAATGCATTCGATCTCCTCGAGTCTCCATTCGAGTCATCAATTCTGCCTCGTATTCTAGATATTCATCCCATCGCTTCAATGCTTTTTCTTCGCCGCAATAAAGCTTAGCGAGAGACAGAAACATTTTATAATGTCCCGCTTCTGAAACCATAAATTTATGATAGAATTCTTTTAGGCTCTCATCAGAAATATGGAGAGATAATAATCGGAAGCGTTCACAACTTCTAGCTTCTATAAGGGCAAAAGTAATAAGCTTTTCTAAGAGTCGATCTTTTAAGCTACCTCCTCCAATTTGAAATTTTATAAGCTCATTTACATAGATGTCTTTCCTTTGCTTGCCTAGTTTTAGCCCTCGTTTATCCATTTCTTTGAGAACCAAACGAAAATGGCCCCATTCTTCAGAAACCACAGGAGTGACTTCTTGGACTAATTTCTCTAGATTTGAATAAGTGGATATAAGAGAAATACATTGTGTAGCTGCTTTTAGTTCACAGAATGCATGGTCCGAAAGTATCTCTTCAAGACTAATCTCCGCCATGTTGACCCATCTAGGATCAGTTGGAAGTTCCAGTCCAAGTACTCGTTTTGAATCTATTATTTCTCCAGACATTCTAATTGATTTTTTAGGAAGTCGACATTGAATATATTGTATTGCTCATATCCACTAGACCAGATCACACCAATATTATCTAAAAATGTATCTTTTAATGTCTTAATGTCATCTTTGCTTATTTCAAAAATACCATTGTACAATGTATTTCCAGTGTACGGTTCGATTGTTCCATCATCTTGGATCATGCTAGTACAATAAATCTTACTACCATCAATCATTTCAAATCTCATAGTTTCATTTGCCCTAAGCATACCATATGTTTTTTTAGCATCTTTAGATTTTACTCTAAGATTCAATGTTATATAGTATTTTTTTCCAACCTTCGAAACAAATGCATCACATTTAATGAAATCATCACTCTTAAAATATGACTTCATTTTTTCCTGACTGTAACCAAAAAAGAATTCTGATTTCACTTCTTTTTTATCAGTTCCAAGTATATCATCATATCCATCAAATGTAATTTCACAATCGTATTTGTCACGAGGATAGTTTTCTTTAGGTACTGTGAATGATGTAGGAAAAGCTGCTTTTATTTTAGCAGGTTTAGTTTCTATTTTTTCCTCTATTGTATTCTCTTGAATCGATTGGCTTAATTCTAATTTAACTTCATCTTTATTTTCTATAATTCCACCCATTCCAGAATTATTATTTTGAGGAGTTTCTGTTACTTGAACAAGTTTTGCGATATACTTTTCTCGTTTTTTTACTTTACCATTTAGTAGATCATTGGCATCAGCTATTAGCTTGCTACTTTCTTCATAGGCTTTATTGCTACTCTTAGCTGAAGCTTCTGTAATTTTGATTTGCTTTTTAAGCTCTTTTTCTTCAGCTTTATTGTCTGATTCTTTTGCTTTTCTTTTTTTCTCGGTTAGTACTACTATGTTATCATTAAAGAACTCTCTATTTACGAGCAATTGAGCTTCATCACTTAAAAGTGATTTGAGCATATTTTTTACGGTTGCTTTTTGTTCTACGGTAAGTGGATATTTACCAGCATTAGGTGCTTGGAACGCATCTAAACTAGTACCTGATTCAGATACTATATTACCTTGAGGATCTATAGTCTCATCGAACTTCACTATACTCCAAGAGCCATCTGAAGCTAATAGTATTTTCTGTCCGGATTCTGTTAAAAGTATTTTCTGAGCATTCAAAGTGGATATTCCGATACTGAAAACAGTGAAGACGAACACCAATAAGAGTTTAAAAGAAAAGGTGTATATGTTTTTTATTGACATGAGAATCAAATTTGTATTAGCTATTTTGCGCAAATATAGTGTTTCGCGAAAGGAAAATGCATTTCAAATGTAGAATTAAGTTATAATTTGAAAAGGGAAAGTTACTTATCTACTTTTTTGACTTAAAATAGATACAAGTTTTGTGTGTTTATATCTATGTAATACTGATTAGCGCCTTATTCATCGATAAAATTAGTATCAGAGTCTAAATCCTGTTAAAATAATATTGAATATTTACGATTCGCTAAATAATTGCATATTTTACTGACCTAACATAACCAAAGCTTATTTAAAAGGTCGATGTCTGAGCTTTAGAATTCAGAGGGAATAGTTAAAATATTGGTCATGTTTTTGGCATATTTTTTTATTATAAAGAGTCTGTTAAACAAACTTTAGACAACCGACGAGATGATTAAAAGATGTGGTTAGTTTCAGTGAAAATAAAATTTTAAACTTATGAAAAAGTATCTTACATTTCTCGCAGCAATTACAATATTTGCAAGTTGCTCAGATTCAAAAAAGGAAACATTGAAATTCGAAAAAATAAAAGTGGACTATCTTGATACAAGAATGGATACTATAGTAGAAGATTATCATGGTACAAAAGTAAGTGATCCTTACCGATGGCTAGAAGATGATAATAGTGACGAAACGAAGTCTTGGGTAGTAGGCCAAAATAAATCAACGTATGATTATTTATCCCATATACCTTATAGAAAAGATATAAAAGAAAGGTTAGAGGAACTGTGGGACTACGCCAAGTATTCTTCTCCATTCAAAGAAGGAGATACATATTATTATTACAAAAATGATGGACTGCAAAATCAATATGTAATGTATGGCTCTAAAGACATCAAGGCAGAAGGAGAAGTAGTTTTGGATCCTAACAAGTTTTCCGAAGATGGTACTTCATCTCTTGCAGGGACATCTTTCGATAAGTCAGGAAGATATCTTGCATATCTTGTTTCTGAAGGAGGATCTGATTGGAGAACTGGATATGTGAAGGATTTGCAGACCGGTGAAATGTTAGATGATAAAATAGAGTGGGTCAAGTTTTCAGGTTTTTCTTGGAGAGGAGATGGCTTTTTCTACAGTAGATTTCCAGAACCAAAAGAAGGAGGAGAATTATCTGCAAGTAACTCGCATCATTCTCTTTATTATCATAAACTGGGCGATTCACAATCAGAGGACAAATTGATCTATGTAGATAATGAACATGAAATGAGAAATGTCTATGCAGGTACAACAGAAGACGAACGGTTCTTGATCATGAATTTGACAGAATCTACAAGTGGGAATGCATTTTCTTACATCGATCTCGAAAAGGATCCAGATAAGATAGTACCTATCGTAACAACATTTGATGCAGACTATAGCTACATAGATAATGACGGAGACAATCTATTATTGACAACAAATGATGGGGCACCTAAGAAAAAAGTTATATCTATCGATCTTAATAATCCTGCAAAATCAAACTGGAAAACAATTATCCCTGAAAACGATGATCCCTTGAATGGAATATCAATCGTTGGAGGTAAAATGTTTGCCAGCTATATGCACGATGCTAGTTCTCAGACGAAGGTATTTGATATGAATGGAAAATATCTCTCGGATTTAGAATTACCTGGAATTGGTTCAGGAGGAGGAGTGAGAGGTAAAAAAGCAGATAATATCGGATTCTATTCGTTCACATCATTTACTAGACCATCTACGATCTATAAGTTGAACACTGAAACAATGGAATCTGAAATATTCAGACAACCGGATGTTGATTTTGATTCTGATGCATATGAAACTAAGCAGATATGGTATACAAGTAAAGATGGGACTAAAGTACCGATGTTCGCTACCATGAGAAAAGGACTGAAGATGGATGGTAAACGACCAACATTGCTGTACGGTTATGGAGGTTTTAATATATCGATTACACCTTCATTCTCATTGACGAAAATTCCATTATTAGAGAATGATGGAATCTATGTTGTTGCGAATATCAGAGGCGGAGGCGAATTTGGAAAAGACTGGCATCAAGCTGGAACAAAAGAAAGAAAACAAAACGTATTTGATGATTTTATTGGAGCCGCTGAATACCTGATAGATAATGGTTATACATCTCCTGAGAAACTTGCCATCGAAGGTGGTTCTAATGGAGGATTACTGGTTGGTGCATGTATGACGCAGCGTCCTGAATTATTTGCTGTAGCATATCCTAGAGTAGGAGTATTAGATATGTTGAGATATCATGAATTTACAATTGGTCACTTTTGGGCTACAGATTATGGTAGATCAGATGATCCTGAAGCATTTAAGTATTTGATGGAATATTCTCCACTTCATAATGTCAAAGAAACTGCATATCCAGCAACAATGGTTATGACAGCTGATCATGATGATAGGGTAGTACCGGCGCACTCATTCAAGTTTGCGGCAGAGTTACAGAAGAAACACACAGGAGAAAATCCAGTGATCATAAGAATAGAAACTAGTGCTGGACACGGAGCTGGAAAACCAACTTCAAAAATCATAGAAGAAGCTTCTGATGCAATAGGATTTATGTTCTATAATATGGATGAAGGATATTCGAAGAAAGTGGAAGGGTAAAATAAATTTACAGTAGAAGAGTATTTATAAGTCGGATAACGTAAAGAAGTCGGATAACTTTGAGTTATCCGACTTCTAATTTTGTAACTATTTGCCGTTTTTGCTCTATTAAAGTTATCCGAGTGCAGGATCATTGAACTAAGTACAGAGCGGATTAGTGAGCGAACAATCTAATCAGATATGTTTTACATCAACAATAGAGTGCAATTATATTTACTGCTTTAATTCTTCGATGCTTGCGTCGGGGTCATAAAAAAGATGTTTTTGCATAAAAAGGCCTTATCACAAAAAAGATCCGATTTCCGACCATTAGGTTGGAAAAGTTTCGGAGAATGCTTCATCTGATTGCGGAGGGAGAGTCAAAATTTAGGAGCATTTTGACTACTATTTAAGAAGTCAAAATTACAAATAATTTTAATTCAAATATTGTCAACTATCAAATTGTAATATTGTCAAATAGGCCTTTATATTTTTAGTAAATATTGAATTTAAATTTGTTAAGAAACTCTAAGTGTTTGAGCGCAGCGAGTTTTAGAGGTTTAGAATTTTAATTTAATATTTGCGTAAAGAAATGATACGAACCTATACTTTTTGCTTCGTTTTGTGGCAATGACAAAATGAAGGCCTAGCCGGCGAGGCGAAAGCAAATAAATAAAACCTAATCCTAATTAACTTTCAAGACAACATAAACCAAAGTGATAAAAAGAGATTAAGTAAAACGATTTAACCATATAGTTGCAAACAATTAAATAACCACTTCATCTAAAGAGATTGATCCATCAATCCATTCAGCCGCCTCTTCAATACTAAGCGCATTGGCAACTTGATACGCACCAATAGATTCTCTGCGGAGTGCGGTAAGGTAAGCTCCTGAGCCGAGTGCTGCACCCAAGTCGTGTCCGATGGATCTGATGTAAGTTCCCTTACTGCAATCAATAAATAGATCCAATTCTGGAAGTTCGAAACGAGTAGCGTTGCATTCGTTAATCCTGAGAGATCTTGCGGCTCTTTCTATAGTTATTCCTTTTCTAGCGAGATTGTATAGTTTTTGACCTTTGATTTTAATGGCAGAAAACATAGGAGGAAATTGTTCGATATCTCCTCTGAATTGTGGCAGTTTCTCTTCTATTAAGGCTTCTGTGATGTGTTCTGTAGGGAATTGAGCATCTTCATCACTCTCTGCATCATAACTTGGTGTAGTTGCTCCTAACTTCAATGTTGTCGAGTAGGTCTTATCCATACCAGTCATGGATTCAATCTGCTTTGTATATTTTCCAACGCAGAGTATGAGTAGGCCAGTAGCCATAGGATCTAATGTTCCTGCGTGGCCGACCTTTATTTTTTTTATTCCCAGTTTATGTTTGATGGTAAATCTCAGTTTATTCACAACATCAAATGACGTCCATTCCATTGGCTTATCAATTAGAAGAACCAATCCTGCTTTGAATTCTACTTCACTTGGTAAGTTAAGTTTAGAAACTATATTTTGGGATTGTATGACTGGTAATTCTTTGATAGTAGTATGATTTTATAAAAGAGATTAGTTGAAAGAAACATAAGCAATACCGATGATTGCCACTGCAAAACAATAGTAACTGAAATACTTTAATTCAGCCTTTTTGACGAGTGCTATCATCCAATTACAAGCAACCAGTCCAGTTAGGAATGCTGCAATAAATCCAACACCTAATTCTGTGAAATTTGCAGCTGCCGTAGAGAATGAGTCATCAAGTAAGTCTTTTGCCATCTTTCCAAAAATCAATGGAACGACCATTAGAAAAGAAAATCGTGCAGCTTCTTCTCTGTCTATACCGAGTAATACACTCGTTGAGATTGTCGCTCCAGATCTACTGATACCTGGCAATATTGCTATCGCTTGTGAAATTCCGATTATAATAGATTCCAGTGGACCTACTTTTTTATTGCTACTCTTGGCTCTATCCGCTACGAATAATAATAATCCAGTCAAAATCAACATACCACAAACAAGCAGCAAGTTTTTATTGAATAAAGATTCTAAAAAATCTTCCATGAAGACGCCTACTAAAGCTGCAGGAATCATTGATATAATAATATTAAGTACAAATGACCGAGAATATTTCCCTTCAGCCGAAAAAGCTGATTTTACAATATCCCAGATAAATTTTCTAAAAATCACCATGGTACTCAATGCAGTCGCAAAATGAAGTACTACAGTCATGAGCATTGATTCTTCGCCCACAGAGTTTTCTCCCATTATGTACTTGGCTATTTCTAAATGGCCACTACTGGATACAGGTAAAAACTCAGTTAGTCCTTGTATAATTCCTAATACAATGGATCTTATAATATCAATCATGAAATATGGATATGTGGTCCGTTCTTCAGACCTCTAGATAATTTACTTTTTGAAAATTGCTACAACTTGAACGATCAAGCCGGCCAAGATAAAGATAGGTGCGATCAAAGTTCTACGTGTACTGTAGATTACGTTCTCATCAAATACATTAGGATCTTCATTGTGTCCACCTGCCATAAGAAAGAATCCAATCACCATTAATCCAATGCCGCCAAGGATATACATATAAGTAGTCTTGTTGAATAAAAGACCACCTGGAGAAGACTTACTAATATTAGGTACTGCAGTCTCATTACTAGTAGTAGCACTGATCGTACTTCTAGTAGGATTGATCTTTGATTTCTTCGATACTTTATTCTTACTCATAGTGACATTTCTTTATCGCTAGCAAATATGACTGTTTTATTTAATGTTTCCAAAGGTTTGGAAGGATTAACATGTTGTTGTATTCAGCTTACTGTTTTTTAATGGAGATTTTAAACGGTTTTTAATTTTACTCATCCCATTCTAACCCTTCCTCCTGTCTTACCCTTCCAGGGCAAGATGTTACAATGTGCACAAAAACATATATTGAGATTATCTCATTCATTAACTCATTAAATTATTCACTCATTCAAGCATTGTACCTTCTTAAACAATAGCTGCCCTTTGCTCCTTAATCCCTGAATCCTTAATATATTCATCAAACTCTTTCAAGCTATCTACAAAACCTTTTGGTCCTATTTCTATGATACGATTGGCAATAGATTGTGTGAATGTATGATCATGAGAAGTAAAGAGGATGTTTCCTTTGAAATTCATCAATGAATTATTCAGTGCAGTGATCGTTTCTAGATCTAGGTGATTGGTAGGATCATTAAGCATGAGGACATTTCCTTCAGCAAGCATCATACGACTCAACATACATCTTACTTTCTCTCCTCCAGACAAGACATTTGATTTTTTGAATACTTCTTCACCAGAGAACAACATCTTACCTAAGAATCCACGTATGTACATCTCATCTTTATTTGACGAGTATTGTCTCAACCAATCCATAAGATCCATGTCTGCAGAAAAGAACTCTGCATTATCACCAGGTAAATATGACGTTGTTACTGTCTGTCCAAATTCGTAAGTACCTTCGTCAGCTTTAATATTACCAGCTAGTATTTCGAATAATGCATTGATTGCAAGACTATTGTCACATAGGAAAGTAACTTTTTCGTCTTTATTGACATCGAAGTTTAGATTTTTGAAATACTGTTCTCCATCTACAGCATAACTGAGGCCTCTTACCGATAAGATAACATCACCGACTTCTCTATCCTTGTCGAATATGATACCGGGATATTTTCTACTCGAAGGTTGGATGTCAGCAACATTGATTTTTTCCAACATCTTCTTTCTAGAGGTAGCTTGCTTAGATTTAGATGCGTTTGCACTAAATCGATCGATAAACGCTTGCAGTTCTACTCTTTTATCTTCCGCTTTTTTGTTTTGAGTCATTTTTTGCTTAAGCGCTAATTGACTACTCTCATACCAGAATGTGTAATTTCCTGTATACATTTTGATTTTACTGAAATCAATATCTACGATATGAGTACAAACTGTATCCAAGAAGTGTCTATCGTGAGATACTACGATTACAGTATTTTTGAAATCCAACAAGAAATCCTCTAACCAAGACACGGTCTGGATATCAAGATCATTGGTAGGCTCATCGAGAATTAGTATATCTGGAGCACCGAATAATGCTTGTGCCAAAAGGATTCTTACCTTTTGGTTACCATCCATGTCCTTCATCACTTTATAGTGATCATCTTCATGTATTCTCATTCCACTTAATAAAGCAGCTGCATCTGGCTCAGCATTCCAACCATCCATTTCAGCAAATTCACCTTCTAGTTCACTTGCTTTGATACCATCTTCATCATTAAAGTCCGGCTTCGCATAGATTGCATCTTTTGCTTGCATCAGACTCCATAGCTTGTCATGGCCCATTAGCACAGTATTCAATACAGTCACTTCATCATATTCGTAGTGATCCTGTTTGAGTACAGCCATACGTTTTCCTGATTCTAGATTTACTTCACCTAGGTTCGGCTCAATCTCTCCAGCAAGTATTTTCAGGAAGGTAGACTTTCCTGCTCCGTTGGCGCCAATTACACCATAACAGTTATCACCTTTGAAAGCGATATTTACTTCGTCAAAAAGAACTCTTTTCCCGTATTGTAGGGTAATATTATTTGCTGATATCATTGTATACTGAATTTGAAGCCGCAAAGGTATGATATTTAAGTTTTAAGTTATAAGAATTGGGTTTTAAGATTGAAAAGAATGCTAGTATGATTGAGTATTGTCTCTATTTATCAGGTCTTGAGTCTCCAGATAGCGGGATAAAGGGATTTATATGTCATATGTCTTGTTATTAGGCTTCTTAAATCTCCCGCTAAGATTAATTGATAAAGGATTGAATATCTAGAGTTTTATTATCAATGAAAGTGTCTTTTCGAGATTGCAATCAGACCGAACACAACTGTCCGAAATCGAACAATATATAAATATGTATAATGTGTATTGTTCTGATAGTTATTATTTTAATGTTTGGCACACACCTTGAACTATTGCTGTCAAATATGCTAACATAAGTAATATGGACAGACAGATATCATCACAAGAACAAAATAAAGGCAGTTATAAGAAATGGTTCTACATGTTTCTAGGGGGACTAGTGCTAGTTGCCGCTATCTATGGGCTGAGATCAATGATCAAAAATAAAGCGGATAAATCAGACTTTTTTATTTCTACTGTAGAGCAAGGAGGTGTTTCTAATACGATTTCTGCGTCGGGACTTGTAACTCCAGCGTATGAAAGAGAGATCAATGCACCTGTAGCAACCGAGATAAAAAGTGTAAGCTTATCAACAGGAGCGGAAGTGAAAAAAGGTGACCTAATATTAGAACTCGATCAAGAATACACGAAATTAGAATATGATCAACTTAAAGATGAACTAGATCTAAGAAAGAATAATATCGAAAAGCTCAAACTCAAATTTGACAAAGATCTCCGTGATCTGGACTACCGTGACCAAATCAAAGCCCTCCAAGTTTCAGAGCTCAATGCAGAGGTTGCGGATCAAAAAAGATTACTTGATATTGGAGGATCTACACAAGAAGCACTAGAGCAAGCACAACTGCAACTTAAAGTAGCTAAGCTAGAAAAGAAAATGCTAGAAAATGAATTGCAATATTCTAGGAGTGTAAATGTGAATGAAAAGAAGGGCCTAGAGCTAGAGTATACTATCCAAGAAAAAAGACTAAAAGAGTTACGTAGAAAGTTAAGTGAGACAAGCGTACGAGCACCTCAGTCAGGAGTGATTACTTGGATCAATGAAGATATAGGACGAACAGTGTCCCCTGGAGAAACACTTGTGAGGATTGCCGACTTGGGACGATATATAATAGAAGCAACCAGTTCAGATAGGAATAGCGAGAAACTAGAAATCGGATTGCCAGTCAAAGTCAGAATTGGTAATAATAATCTTGATGGTGCTATATCTAGAATCTTACCAGCTGTTGAAAATAATACAGTCAAGTTTTTCGTAGAACTGGATGATGAAAATGCAAATGTGTTGCGTCCCAATATGCGTGCAGAGGTTTTCATCATTACAGAAATGAAAGAAAATGTTCTACGTATAAAAAATGGAGCGGCTTTCCGTGGTGCTAAAAATCAAGAAGTCTTCTTTATAAGAGGAGACAAAGCGATCAAACAAAAGATCAAAAAAGGGATCTCAAATTCGGACTATGTAGAGATAACTGCAAATGCTAAAGTCGGTGACCGAATCATTATATCTGAGACAGAAGACTACAAGCACTTAGATGAGTTCACAATTGTTAATAAGTAGAAATGAAAAAGAAAATATACATATTGATATTGTTAGTAGGTACGGTGCATTTGTGCAATTCACAGTCTATCACACTGAATGAAATTCTGCAGGAAACAAGGAACAATGCATTTCCTATAATCACTGCAAAAAACGACCTAGAAGTTGCGGATGCAAGATTGAAATTCTATAAGGCGGAATTGAAACCAAGTCTCGGAGTAGATCTTCTACTTCCTAATTTCTTGAATACATCAACTCAGGTAACTCAGCCAGACGGATCGATAGCATTCCAACAAATCACACAGAATAATTCGTCTGTTTCATTATTTGGGAATCAAAATATAGCGGCAACTGGAGGTCAGATTTTTGCTCAGACAGATCTCCAGAGGTTTGACAACTTTACGAGTGATACCAAACAATATAATGGAGTGCCGATTAGAGTAGGGTTTATACAGCCATTGTTTGCTGTGAATAGATTTAAATGGGATAAAAAGATAATACCTCTGGCTCAGGAAGAAGCAAACTTAGCATATAATATAGCGATCCAAGATGCTCAATGGAGAGCAACTAGTTTATATTTTGAGGTGTTACTGGCTCAAGCAAATCGAGATATCGCTCAAACCAATAAAGGTGTAAATGAAAAGCTTCTGGAAATCACAAAAGAGAGATTAGAGTTAGGTAAGACTTCTAGGGATGAATTCTTACAACTACAAATGAGTCTTAAGAATGCGATACTTTCAGAAAATCAAGCGAATAATGAAGTAGCGCAAGCGTTAAGAAATCTATATACTTTTCTGGGTAAGAAAGAGGCGATTATTTCTGTCAATTGCCTCTTGCCAGAACAGATCAAAACAACCCTTATTGATGTCAACGAATTGGTACTGAGAGCCAATAAAAATCGTCCAGAACTAAAACGCTACGAAAGAGAGATACTAGAAGGGGATAGAGAATTGGCAAATACAAAATCTCAATACGGTATCAATGCAAATCTGTTTGCTAGTTTTGGATTTGCAAGAGGATCAACTGATATTGATGAGATATACAGAAATCCATTCGATGAGCAACAAGTGAGACTCAATGTATCAATGCCAATAGTAGATTGGGGGCAGAAAAGAGAAGCTGTCAAAATAGCCAGCATCAATAAGGCAAATATTCAACAACGAACTGTCCAGGAATCTTTAGAACTAGAAAATAGAGTGAGAACAAGTGCCGCACAATTTCTGCAAGCTCAAAGCGATATCTCTTTACTCGATGAGATTAGAGCAGTAGCCGAAGAGCGATTCAATATTAGTAATAAGCGATATACACTCGGTAATATTAGTATCACCGACCTAACGCTTGCGCAGAGAGAAAAGGATCAAACATATAGACAATATATACAAGCATTGAATAATTACTGGAGCACCTACTGGGAATTGAGAACACTAACAGGAGGGGACATTTAATTGCTGAAATGATGAATCAATGATTCGCTAAATCGCGAAATCGCAGAATTGCAAAATCGCTTTATAACGATGACAAAAAAGAAACAAATGTCAACATCAAGAAGCAGTTCAGCGATTAAAACGATTGAGCGATTCAGTATTCTAAAAATGTCAACATCAATAAGCAGTTCAGCGATTCAAGCGATTGAGCGATTCAGCATTTTTAAAATGTCAATATCAAGTAGCAGTATAGCGATTCAAGCGATTGAGCGATTCAGCATTCTAAAAATGTCAACATCAAGAAGCAGTTCAGCGATTCAAGCAATTGAGCGATTAAGCATTTTTTAAAAGCGATTGAGCGATTAAGCATCTCTCAAAAGCGATTAAGCATTTTTTTAAAATAAAAAAAACAACAAATGATAACATTACAATCTGTCAACAAAGTCTACCGAACTAAAACGATAGAAACGACTGCTTTAGATAATATTAGTCTTGATATTAAGAAAGGAGAATTTGTGTCTATCATGGGGCCATCTGGATGCGGTAAATCTACCTTATTGAACGTGATCGGACTGCTCGATGAACCATCAAGTGGCACAGTAATAGTAGATGGACAAACGATCAGTAACTACAATAGTAAAGCACTATCTAAATTTAGAAATGAAAAGCTTGGATTCATCTTCCAAAGTTTTCATTTGATTCCAGATTTGTCAGTCATTGATAATGTCGAACTGCCACTACTGTATAGAAAAGTAAGTGCAAAAGAGAGAAGGGAGCTGTCAGCGGCGGCACTGGAATCTGTTGGTCTCAAAAATCGACTAGATCACTTTCCAAATCAATTGTCAGGAGGTCAAAAACAAAGAGTAGCTATAGCACGTGCTATTGTTGGAAGACCGGCCATTTTACTTGCTGATGAGCCTACTGGAAATCTTGATAGTCATATGGGGAATGAAGTAATGGACATCCTTACTAAGCTCAATGAAGAGCTGGAAACGACAATTGTCATGGTGACACATGATGAGAATATGGCGAAGAGAACGCACAGACTTCTAAGATTATATGATGGCAGTCAAGTTGCATAATTGAAGTGCGAGATTACTTTATTTGATTCTTCAGTATTCAAAATTCAAAAATTATGTTTAAAAATTATATAAAACTAGCATGGAGAGTACTTTCTCGGCGGAAGTTCTTCACTTTTATTACGTTATTCGGAATCAGTTTTACC
>CALKXE010000068.1 GCA_938003955.1 uncultured Saprospiraceae bacterium
TTTCTTTGTTTGGTGTTCCTTCTGGATTGGCTGTACTGTTCCAGTGCAAAGCTACAGGATGCTTATCCTCATTTAGACTTACATCGATTGATATGGTATTTGTACTCTTTATATTTTTATCACTCATCTGTTTCTTAATTGTGGTGCAAAGAAAAGGAAATTTTATGGAATTGTTTGCTAGTATCACAACGGACACTTACAAATAAACATAACAAACAATGTGAAAACAAGACTTATTAAATTGCATTTTAATCTTATTTTAGCATGATAAACAACTGACTATATTATGTCAAGGTTCAAAATGACAAAGGAATAGTCCAAGTTACACAATTAGTAATACATAAATAGAATGAAAAAAAGTCTTCTCTTCCTAATATTCTTATTGAGCATGGCAACACAAAGCCATGCTCAATATCATGATAATGTATGGACATTTGGCTATACATGCATACCAGGAGACTCATCTCGATTCGGAGGAACTAATCTATATTTTGATAATGGGGAGGGCCCAAGAGGAGAATATGTCTGCAGAGACATTAGGTTTCAAGGGAATCATACTGCATCTATATCAGATGAAGATGGGAATCTTTTATTTATGTTTAATGGATGTACACTAAATGATGCAAATAATGAAATAGTAGAAGGAAATGAACTGCTTATAGATAACGATAGTAGTTTTGAAGAAACATGGTGGTGTATTGATGGGTATAATAATCCTCAGAATTCAGTGTTTATAACAGATCCTTATAATGATAATAGAATTTATTTATTACACGGGGATATCATTGGATTAAATGAAGAGCCCTATTTATTATCGGATAGTTTTTATGTTTCTACCATTTCTTATGGCCCTGATATATCATCAAGAGTGGAAGAAAGACAAATAATCGTACCTGACACAGTTTCTATAGCCGGAATTAGTGCTGTAAAACATGCGAATGGACAAGATTGGTGGGTAATTACTAAAAATCAAAATGATAATATATATCATATCATTCTTATCGATGAATCTGGCCCTCATCTCGAACATTCTCAAGAAATAGGCATGCTAGAATATATAACCTCCAACGGAAATACGACTAAGATCAATAGGCAAGGAGACCTATTTGCAACCTTTGATCCCTTCATTGGTCTTGAATTATTGTCATTTGATCGAGGCACTGGTTTATTCGAAGAGTACCACTTCGAACCATCATGGGTCAATGCTTCATCTGAAATTACAGCTGATGTTGAATTTTCGCCGTCTGGTGATTTCCTATACATTGCTCTAACTAATGAACTTATTCAACTTAATCTTACTGGCCCTAAAACCGAAATATTAGAATCAATGAATATCGTAGGTATTTACGATGGTTTCTTTGATCCTTTTCCTACTAACTTTCACCAGATGCAAAATACACCAAACGGTAAGATATATATGAGTATGCGAAATAGCTCTAAATTCCTACATGTCATCCAATCTCCTAACGAAGAAGGAGAAGCTTGTGATTTTAGGCAGCATGATGTTGAATTACCTACAGTAAATGCAAGAGCAATGCCCTACTTTCCTAATTATCGTTTGGGAGCGGATAGTAAATTGTTGGCAAATGAAGATCTAAGTTATGTAAACAATCAACTCAAATTATATCCAAATCCTGCGAATGACATTGTTGTGGTGAAGTCAGGTCAACTAATTTCTATGGTCTATATTTATGATATGAATGGAAGAGAAATTATGGTTACTCATGATCTGAAGATCGATATATCAGGATTAGATACTGGGGTTTATTTTGTGAGAGGGATTACGAAGCGAGGTGTGGTTTTGGTGGAGAAGTTAGTTATTGCTCGGTAGTGCTGGAAGAGGTAATAATTTTGTGTTTTCATAACGTGATGCGTAGAACCCTTTCTCCTGTCTTTTGTAATGCGTCTGCGATATAAGAAACAGTGTGCCGAGCGATTATGATAGAACTGTATTTGCTTAAGCATAATTGTATAGTTTAGATTATATTCGCTATGCCTTTCATGGCAATATGTTACTATACGGTTTAGCTGATTTATTATAATACTAACATCCATAATACCCTGCCGCCACAAGCAGCCACCTTGACCTACATAAGGGTAAGGACAGGGAAGGGTTTTGCCCGAGCCAATTCTCTCAAGTTTTGATTTGCTGCGCAAGTATTTTTTCAGCTTCGAATGAATTCAAAGCGACATTAGATTTCATCATAGTCAAATAAGACCTTCTAGGTTTTAAGAATCATTGGAGGTGTTATGAGACATCTTTAGATTTGACACATATGTCTTCATCCACACATTTATATTACAACATTTATTCGTTTCTTGCATTTGTATAGATCAAATAAAAAGTTTACTATGTTCTGGAATAAAAAAGAAAAAACAAAGGCTCCACAAATTACTGATGAGTCGTTTAAAGAGATTGTTGAAAATACGGATAAAGGTATATTATTGGATTTTTACGCTTCATGGTGCGGTCCCTGCAAAGTGCTCTCTCCTATTATAGATGAGCTTGCACATGAGATTGGTGATAGAGCTATAATAGCAAAGGTCGATTCCGAAGCAAACCCTAAATTGTCTGCTTTTTTTAAGATAAAGAGTATTCCAACAATGGTATTTATCAAAGATCAGAAGATGATCGAAGTGATTAATGGTCTTGTTCCGAAGCCAAATCTAAAGGAAATGATTGAAGATTTGATTGCGTACGAATTTGAAGAAACGGGCGAGGAAGAGTAATTGGTGTTGGATTTGTTTATTTGTTAGATTTGTTTATTTGTTTTATGATTATGACAAAACAGAAAAATTATTGAATTCAGTAATTCTACAATTCTAGAATTCAATAACTCAATATTGACTCTACCATCTCCATTCATCTACATACTTTACAAATATTTTTGCTGTATTTTCGGCATCAGAGATGGCTCTATGCTGGATACCCGTAAATTCAAATCCTTCTTTTTTAAGCGTGTTTTTTAGACCGGTAAGTTTGTGTTCTCCTTTTATTTCGTGGTATTCGGATTTTAGATCAGTTGATGGTTCTAACCATTCTGTTTCCATTTTAAACAATGCACAGTTATCTGTCAACATTACTTTATCGTATTGTCCCCAACTACATAGTCTATAATCGTGATCCCAGATGTCTATCCATTCTTGGAATTGTTGGATGACTTTTGGGTAGAGGTCTGCCCTATCTACATTCTCCTGAGTGATACTTGTTAGTTTCTTACAGAATCCAGAAAGTCTAGGATTAATAGTTGGTTTCACAAACTTGCTAAAACTATCTAATATCTCACCAGTAGGATCTACCATAACGGCACCTATTTCAATAATCTCATTCAGTCCTCCTGGGGGTCTACCCAGCCAACATGTCGCTTCTAAATCGTATATTATAAATCTCACAGAATTGATTTTTCAGTTATTGGTTTATTTCGTTTTATTAGATCATCCCAGTCAATGTCCTCCTCTAAGGCATAACTATCAAGCCTATTGTGGTAGAAGTAGAGTAATCTAAAATCCTCAGAAGAATATTTACCTTCCTTATTTCTCTTTAATACTTTTTGTGGATGATATAAGCCAAGATTTCTCAAGCCATCATCAATTATTTCTTTAAGACTCATTTCTAAAGTCTCAGATATTTTGACCTTACCTTGTTGCTCTAATCGCTTCAAGCTCGTCAAGTTTTTCTTTATCACTTTCTCTAACAATGCTTGATCAATCTCAAAATTAGCAGCTGGTATATTCAGAACATCATAGATATTTAGTTCCGAATTCGAATTCAGTAAAATTCTGAATGCTGCAAACGCTACTAAATGACTACTAAGAACCACATTGTTTATCTTGTAGCTGTCTGCAATCTTTTCACCAAGCAATTTGGTATACACTTTTTCTCGCTGCGCAACTGTTTTTATTTCGCCTTCAAGTTTGAAATATCCACTAATATCAATTTCATTTCCATGTTTATCTAGTGATGCGCCATTAATATCAACGGAATGACCAAATACATCCATTGGCTGGCCAAATGATAGCGCAATTTCTGACTCTTTAGTTATTATTGACCATAAGAATTGCATTAACTTTCCTGATGGTTTACCGCTATACTTAGATCTGGTATATTTTTCTTTACCGGTAGATCTTAAGTACTGATCTACTAGCGATTTTGCTTCCAGTACAAAATGATAACTTACTACTAAAGGTACTATATAAATCTTGTTGTCTTTCTTGTCGGTAATCGCATGACGCTGTGCTTCTACCATCGAGCCTAAAAGACCTAACTTTAACTTGTCCTCTAACTTTCCATCTCTGGCTCTAGTTCCGCCTGGAAAGAATATTTGATTTACATTTTTCTGTAGTGAGAAAGAAGCCATACTCTTCAGACATTCCAAATAAATTGGGTTTTTCTTTCTTCTATCTACTCTATAAGCTCCTAGCCTATTAATAAAATAAGCTACGATTTCATTATCCAAAAGGTTAAGTCCTGCACCATAAGCCGAAGCAGGAACACCAACTACTGCATCTAATGCATATCCTATTAATATAGAATCTAGATTAGAAAAATGAGTAGGAACTATGACGACTGTACCTTTTGTAAATAATGATCTTAGCTCGTCTACGTGCCCGTGAAGTTTAATCTTCTGTCGTGCTTGCGATCTATTTCCCCAAAGTCTTTTCTGACCTTTGAATGTAGCCGGATTTAGCAATCGTTTAAATAAAGAATGTAAAAATTTCCTAGAAAATTTAAACGTTTTCTTTTTGAAATTACCAACGATCTCTTCATTGTATCTATTGATAATACGCTCAACTATAGCTACTAATTTTTCTTCTTTATCATCACTAGCTTTAGCAGTTTTAATCTCTCTTTCTAGTTCTTTCCAATAACTCTTATCATCAGCTGGATCAACTTTCCAAGGATTATTTTTAGATCTAAGTTTTTCAAGATAGATCGTTTTCTCCAAAAGTTCTTCGGTGCTTACTTTAGTCTCAGTATATAATCTAGTTTTAGTATACTCATTGAGTTCAGATATAAACGCTGTTCGATTTTCACTAACCTTATAGATTGGCCAATCTTCAATATTGGGAATTATATGTGGTAATGTGCTCTCCAAATTCTATTTTATATTAATTAGTGTAGATGTAAAAATTAAAAATTATTATTTAATTCTCCAATATAATCTAATATCTCTTGCTTACCGATCTTTTTTTCTGAACTCGTTACAAATTGATATGGTAATTCATTCCAATATTGTAACAATCCATCTTGTATCTTTTTTACATGTCCATCTACTAATTTAGAACTCAATTTATCCGTCTTAGTATACACAAGAACAAAGGCTACTCTTCGATCACCCATCCAATTGATAAATTCTAAATCTATCTTTTGAAGTTCATGCCTTGAGTCAATTAAGACAAAAACACACTGAAGTTGAGGCCTTGTAATAAGATATCGCTCTATCATATCTTCCCACTTGCCTCTCATTTTCTTTGAGATTTTAGCGTAACCATATCCTGGAAGATCCACTAAATGCCACGCAGAATCAACTTTGAAGTAATTAATAGTCTGGGTTTTACCAGGCGTATTACTCACTTTTGCTAATCCTTTGTAATTGCAAAGCATATTGATAAGAGATGATTTCCCAACATTAGATCGACCGATAAATGCATATTCTGGCACCATATCTTGCGGACATTGAGATTCCCTTTCAAAACTTCCTATAAAACTCACCTCGTTAATATCCATGAAGGCATCATTTTTGTTATATTACATAAATCACTAATCTGTTGTAGTCTTAGCAATATGAAAAATTGATAGTAGAAAAAAACACTACTTTAAATATTTGATAATCAGACAACTACAAAAGATCTAAGTTTCTCATGAAATAAATGAGTTACAAGAAGAGTTTTATTGTCGTTATCCAATCAACAAAGATAGTAAACACTATTACATATGAGTTGGTTCTTTCGATTGAATAATTCTCATCCCAGTGTAGTTATTTTTTTAATAACTGATTTTTAGAAACAATCCTAGTCATTTAAGCATGACTCAGTATTGATTTAGAAATAAAATATATTTAAATATGAAAAAGATATTTATTGGAATTTTAATGTTGCTGTCTACCCTCTCATACAGTCAATTTGAGTTTGGAATTAAAACGGGAATAAGTTCAACTGAATTATCACCTAAGTCTATTCTATTAAATACTGATGATAATGATATGACGCTTTCTATAAGAAACGCAAATTATGGTTTTCATTTCGGTCTCTACACTAGAGTTTCGATAGCTAATATCTTTATTGAGCCATCATTTCTATTCAATAGCTCAAGTGTAGATTATGATCTTAGTGAAGAAATTTTTGATACAGGTATTATATCTAGTATCAGAAGTGAATCATATAACAACCTAGATATACCATTAATGGTAGGGATAAAAATAGGACCTGTAAGATTGCAAGGAGGGCCTGTGGCTCATATATTCCTAAATTCAGCATCAGACCTTACCGCTATTAGTGGCTATGTTCAAAATTTTAGAGATGCGAGCTATGGACTCCAAGGTGGAATTGGTTTTGATATTCTTAGAATGAGGCTAGACTTTAATTATGAAACTAATTTATCTCTTTTTGGTGATCACATCAATATTGATGGTCAAGCTTACGATTTCGATCAAAGGCCTGGCAGATTAATCGCTAGCATTGGTGTTAAATTTTAATTTACATATTATTACTTTTTGTCATATGTTGGCACGGTAATTGAACATTATATATTGATTGCTTAACTGCAACTGTTAAAACCAACAACCGAAGCTGTTCTGAAAAGGGACAGCTTCTTTTTTTTTGTTAAATCATAATTAAACCTTCCATTCACAGAATTATTACCTCTAGTGTATCGTTACTTTAATGATTAACACAGATACTACAAGAATTATCACTTATTCTTTAAGCGAGTTTCATATATGTATCGGTTTTATACCATAATAGATATTATTCAAATAGATAAATGGTGTAGGAAAGATTTATAAGTAAGGTCACTATATGTTTGGGGAAACATGATTTTACTAAATTATAAAAAATCAAAAATGAAGTTTTCAATCTTATCGCTACTTTTAGTTGCGCTTTCATTCAATGTAAATGGTCAACTATCTCGAACGACACTCGAAGATCTTAATTTCTATGCTGATGTAATAGCAAATGCAGGAAATCCACTACATAAGCAGAGAGCGAATGATGAATTCACTAAGTTATTTGATAATTGGTTAAACTCTGATCAATACAATATCAATGATCTTGTAAGTATACAATGGTTGTCAGTGAAGATTCCAGAGGACGAGTCCTTTGTTCTGATTACATGGCCACTGCTTAAGGGAGAATCTGACAATCAGTATTTTGGTTACATAATCAAAGACACTAAAGTTCATAAACTTACAAGTTCTGACGAAGATGACGATTTGGAATATAATGTATTAGGTAAAGATGATTGGGCAGGAGTCATGTATTATAACATTCTTACAATTGATAAGGCTGGTGAACAAATCTATATCCTGTTCGGGCATGACGCACATAAAACCTATGAAAGTAGAAAGATTGCAGATGTCCTTACCTTTGAAAATGATAAACCCGTATTCGGTCTTGAAATTTTCAAAAGGCAAGAAGGCGATAATAGAGGAGTAATTAAAAACCGATTGATTTTGGACTATGCCAGTGATTCTAATGTTTCACTGAATTTCAATCCAGATCTTGACATGATCGTATTAGATCACCTTATTCCTCGAATGGGAAGAATGCCCGGACAAGGTGCTACAATGTTACCCGACGGAAGCTATGTGGGCTACAAATGGGATGGCGAGCACTTTAATTATGTTGCAAAAATTTATCACGAAACACAAGCGGAGGCTCCATTTCCTAAGCCGGTGTTAGGAAAAGATAAACGTAATATTCTTGGTAAGAATAAGTCTACGAAGAAAAAGAGAAATTAAGAATTTATTTAATTCAATTTGTGAGCACACTAATTACTCTAGTTAAATGACTGATTAAGTAAGTATAAACACTTAACTATGATTTCGACAATATTTGGAATTACATGCTTATGATTACAATAGTTAGTCTAATTTAAAATAATCAAGTAGTCTAATAATCGAATGTCGATCAGTTGAATTTTCCTAAGAATAATTACATTGTATGTTCAAATCAAAAAATATTGACATGGACATCAATGATATATTGTTACACCACGGAGAGGAGCGCAAGAAGTATTTTAATGCAGTCGCACCACCCATCATCCAAAGTAGTAATTTTGCATTTGATTCTGTTGAGGATCTCCGAGCTCAGATCAGTAATGAGATGGATAATCATGTCTACTCACGAGGAAATAATCCTACAGTAAAAATATTAAGACAAAAAATTGCAGCTTTAGAGCATGCAGAAGATGCATTGGTCACGTCAAGCGGAGCCGCAGCGATCTCTATAGCAACAATGGCAAATGTGAGCGCTGGCGATCATATTATCTGTGTAGATAAGCCTTATAGTTGGACAAATAAGTTGGTTTCTAAGATGCTCGCTCGTTTTGGTGTTGAGTATACTTTTGTAGACGGTAGAGATATAAATAATATCAAATCAGCTATAAAGGATAACACTAAAGTTCTATTTTTAGAAAGTCCTAATTCTCTTACCTTCGAATTACAAGACCTTGAAGCATGCGCAATCTTAGCCAAAGCAAATGGTATTATTACAATAATTGATAATAGTCATTGCAGTCCTATATTTCAGAATCCGATTGATTTTGGAATTGATTTAGTGGTACATTCAGGGACTAAATACATCAATGGACATAGTGATGTTGTGATGGGTGTAGTTTGTGGAAGTAAAGAAATGATCAGCAAGATTTTTCATTCAGAGTTCATGACCTTAGGTGTGAATATATCTCCAAATGACGCAGCTATGGCTATACGAGGATTGCGTACGATTGATTTACGTATTCGACGTTCAGATGCTTCTGCTTTGGTCGTTTACAATTTTTTAAATGCTCACGAGAAAGTAGCAAAAGTTATTTATTCAATGTCATCTGACTTCCCACAGGCTGAATTAGTGAAGAAACAAATGCGTGGAAATGGTGGTTTGATGACTCTTGTTTTGAAAACGGATAACAAGGAAGCAGTTATGAGGTTCTCAAGAGCTATAAAACGGTTTCTAATCGCTGTTTCTTGGGGTGGATATGAAAGTTTGATGATTCCGAGTATTACGTTTCATGACATGCCAGGAATGGAGGACTCCCCTATTCCTTGGACTTATGTCAGGCTGTATATTGGTTTAGAAGATCCGCAGTATCTCATTGAGGATTTGGATCAGGCACTCTCATTTTTGTGATATTTACTTTTCTTTTTTAAGATAAGCAAGCGTTCGTATACTTAGATGCGTTAGTCATGCATACCGAATACTTATTTAGGATTTTACTTGTTTCATAAGCGACTTTCTAAAAAACAAGACTGTTTTTTGAATAAGCCTTCCATATGGATATCCATCCTAAATTTAAGTGTTATTTTAAACAGAGATAGTATTTATAAACTAATTTACTTGATGAAGAACCTGATTTTTATATTATTGGCGTTTACATTTATTCAATGTGATAATTCATTGGATATTGATGCACCCCTTATAACTGCACTAGCTCCGATTTATGTGCAATTAGAGATTGGTGATCTCGTATCAGAAGATCCTAGATTATATGGGACGGTTGGTCAGACTGAATATTATGGTAACTACCTTCTAATTACAGAGAAAGAAACAGGAATTCATATTGTCGATAATAGTAATCTTGATGCTCCGGTGAATATAGCATTTCTAAATCTTCCAGGTATTTCAAGCTTTATACTTAAAGATGGATTTTTAATTGCCTCTCTAGCCAATCATATCTTCACAATTGAAATAATTGATACTGAAAATAGCACAATTACATCCATAGTGGATCAAGCGTCACCAAATGGTATAGGCAGTTATCCTAATATGGATTTTGATGGAAAATTTGAATGTGTAGATCTTTCCAAAGGAATAGTATCAGGTTGGGAATTAAAATCAAATATCATCGCTCAATGTGAAATTTTCAGATAGATTATAAAGTCCTCATTATTAATTACGAAAACCAAACAACTAAATGAAGTATATATCACTTTTTATCTTTTGTGCTCTTGCGTTTTATTCTTGCAGTTATCCTGAAGACAATCTTGAGCCTAAGACTACATATAAACAAACGGCAACTATTGGCGATTTCATGTATCAAGTAGAAGCAGATTTGCTGTCCACTTTTGATATCACTGATCCCAATAATATAAAAATGGTGGACGAAAGACGACTCAGTTTTAGAATCGAATCTTTGACATCATTTGGGGATGTTCTATTTATCGGTTCAGGTATTTCTCTTATCTCTTTTAAAATAAATACGGCAGGTGTACCAGTTCAAGATAATGTCGTACCTCAGATGACATTCAGTCCTGACCAAACAGTGTGTGACTTAATGGCTGTAGACAATAATCTAGCTTTTGTGGCTTTAATAAATCACAACGCCCCGAATCAAATATGTACACGTTCAATGAATGATAATACGATACAAGTCTACAATATAGCGACTTTGAGTAATCCTACCCTCCTGTCGTCTTTGGTACTGACAGATGTTAAGGATGTCGCTGTTGATGGTGTGTTGTTATTTGTTTCTGATGGAACAAACGGTTTCAAAATATATAATCTATCAGATCCGTCTAACCTAGTAGAACTATATAGCTTTGATGATTTTAATACACAAGATGTTGTAATTAATGATGGTATGTTAATCGTAGCAGGCTCTACTGAGCTGAGACAATATGATTATTCTGATATATCTGATATTAGAGAAATAAGTAGAATAGAATTATGAGAAATTACATCGCTATAATCTTCTTGTTTTCATTCTTATGCAATTGCAGCTATGCTCAAGAAGACAATTATGATATCAATGGATTCAGTATCGGCATTGTTCCTAGTGCATTTATTAATGTAAGGAATGGATTTCAAGCTGAGGTGAATTATGGACTCGAGGATCATTTCGAAATATCAATAAATGGAGGTTTTCTTTATGGCATGCAAAAAAATAACTCATACGATGGATATAGATTTAAACCTTCTGTCAAGTACTATTTGCTAAATGACTTTGAGGAAAATCGTTTCTACATAGAGGTAGGATATATAAAAAGGGTAACCTATGAAAATTTTTTAGCTACATATAATATGTTTCAAGGTTCATTTATACAAGATCTTGTTAATAAAAGAACGCGTACGGTAGATGGTGCGTATGCGATGTATGGATCAAGACAGACAATAAACAATTCAAACTTCTATTTAGACTATGGTGTCGGAGCGGGGCTTGGTTCTATTACTATAATAACTGATACAGTCGAAAATGCAGAAGTTATTTCAGATCCAGGTTTTTATTCAAACAACAATGATGGGACGCGTCCATTTCCGATAATTCTTATCCATCTTGTAATAGGATATGAGTTTTAGAATTGTAAGAGAGCAATCAACTCAATTCAATGATTGACAATATTTTATTTGTAAAACAAATGGCTAGCCTCCTAATCAGGAATCTCTTGTGATTTGTGTTTTTACAATCTTTATTTAATAAATTAGAAAAATAATAAAGTCAACGATATCTCACACTTACTTTATATGGATCCTATAATGATAAATAACTTTATAAAACAGCCATTTTTTATAGCGTTTATCATCACAAGTCAATCAAAAATCAAAATTTAACAAACAAAGCTTCGAGAAATAGTATAAGTTTGTTTAGAATATGAAGAAATCAGTTTTACATAGAGGTACTTCACTAGTTTTAGCGTTATTGATGTTATGTACGTCGGTAGGCTTCTCAGCTGATTTACATTTTTGTAAAGGTGAATTAAAGTCATTTAGTATATTCGGGGAAGCTGAATCTTGTCATACAGCGAAGAAAAGCTGTACTCATCATGCCAAAATGATGATTAGTGACAATACAGAAAAGGATTGCTGTAGCAACAAAACTATAGAAGTCGAAGAATTTGATACCGAATTCAATGTTTCTTTGGGTGTAGAATTGACTGATATACAACTTGAATTTGTACGCTCATTTGTGTTCTCATTTTCCTCACTATCTCCACCTAGAGTAGTGAAATCTACTTTCTATGACACATATGATCCGTTGCTCCCAATGGATATCTATGTCCTGTTGGAAAGGTTTCTTATTTAAATTATCATTTAATATAACTGTCTAGCTTTTGTTCTATTCAGTTTTTACGGCATTTTTTTTGGTCAATAACGCTATTGGTCAATCTATTCTGTTCAATATTTAATTGATATATTTTGAAATATATAGTCAAGTTCTTTCTAGAGAACAAGCTTATTACATGGTTACTTCTTGTGCTGTTTCTCGGTTGGGGAGCTATTGTTGCTCCATTTGATTTTGGTATTAGTTGGCTACCTAGAGATTCTGTTTCTGTGGATGCCATTCCAGATATTGGCGAAAATCAGCAAATAGTATTCACAAAATGGATGGGAAGGTCTCCGCAAGATGTAGAAGATCAGATAACATATCCACTTACATCTTCATTGCTTGGAATACCAGGTGTTAAGAGTGTGAGAAGTAATAGTATGTTTGGTTTTTCTAGCATATATCTCATTTTCGATGAAGATATTGAGTTCTATTGGAGTCGAAGTAGAATCTTAGAAAAGCTTAATTCGCTTCCTGGAAACTTATTGCCCGATGGTGTTTCGCCAACATTAGGTCCTGATGCCACGGCACTTGGCCAGATATTCTGGTATACATTAGAAGGAAGGGATCCAGATGGTAATCCTACTGGTGGATGGAATCCACAAGATCTCAGATCGACACAAGATTTCTATGTGAAATATGGTTTGTCGGCTGCTGAAGGAGTTTCAGAGGTAGCATCTATCGGTGGTTTTGTTAAAGAATATAGAGTAGATGTAGACCCTCCAGCTATGAAGGCAAAAAACATTACGCTGGCCCATGTAATGAAAGCTATAAAGGGAAGTAATCTGGATATTGGTGCTCAGACTATAGAAATCAATCAAGCTGAATATTTCGTTAGAGGACTTGGTTATATTAAATCAATAGAAGATATAGAGAATAGTGTCATCCGATCAGAAAATGGTACTGCGATAACTATAGGAGATATCGCAAAGGTATATCTAGGACCGGCAACACGACGTGGAATATTGGATAAATCTGGTGCGGACGCTGTAGGAGGAGTTGTTGTGGCAAGGTATGGTGCAAACCCACTTGAAGTCATCAATAATGTAAAAGAAAAAATAAAGGAATTAGGACCTGGTTTACCTACCATAACCTTAGCCGATGGTACAGTATCACAAGTTACAATCGTACCGTTCTATGATCGTACAAAGTTGATAAATGAAACTATTGGTACACTTGAAGAGGCGCTATCATTAGAAATATTAATTACTATTATTGTAGTTATCCTTCTATTATTCAACTTAAAGTCTTCTATTTTAGTAGCTGGTTCACTCCCGATAGCTGTTTTGATGTGTTTTATAGCAATGAAGTATTTTGGTGTAGATGCAAATATTGTAGCCTTGTCAGGAATTGCTATTGCAATAGGAACTATGGTAGATATGGGTATAGTTCTGACCGAGAGCATTATCGATAGGAAAGATAAAATGTTTGGTAAAGAATCATTGATGACTTCTGTCTATGAAGCTACAATGGAGGTTGGTTCAGCGGTATTGACAGCGGTTGCTACTACAGTTGTAAGTTTTCTTCCTGTTTTTGCAATGGAAGCAGCCGAGGGTAAGCTATTCAGGCCTCTCGCATACACTAAGACCTTTGCATTGATTTCTGCAGTTATTGTTGCTTTAGTATTTATTCCACCACTCGCTCATTCATTATTTAGCATTAAGATTGATCGTAAGAAATTAGGTTTAGGACTAAGCGCATTCGCTTTTCTAGCCTCTCTAATCGCCTTTATGGTTTTTAGTCAGCCATTGATACTAATTATAAGTATCATCAGTGGTGTTGCTCTTATTCAAGGATTGATAGATCATAAATATCCTATTGCTAGCAAGAAGTTCATGATTGCTTCTAACATCATTTATGCATTATTTATAGCTGTCTTTCTAACTAAATCTTGGATGCCACTTGGCGTGAATAAATCACTATTTATAAATAGCTTTTTTGTAATAATTATTATCGCAGTCCTTTTGTCTTTCTTTTGGTTGATTATACATTTTTATGAATCTATTCTAAGGTTGTTATTAAGGGTGAAGATTTTATTTCTCGCGCTTGTAGGATTTATAATCTTTCTTGGATTCCAAGTATTTCAAGAAACAGGACAAGAATTCATGCCATCATTAAATGAAGGTTCATTCTTATTGATGCCTACGTCTATGCCGCATTCTGGTGTCGCTGAGAATATTAAAAATCTAAAACTCTTAGATATGGCTGTAACTGCCATTCCCGAGATTGAAGACGTGGTAGGTAAAGCCGGTAGAGTTGAAAGCCCGCTTGATCCTGCGCCCATGTCCATGTATGAAAACATAATTAATTATAAATCTGAATATAAAACAGATGGAAATGGACATCGAGTAAGATTTCGATATGAAAAAGGAGAATATATTAGAAATGATGAAGGAAGTTTGATTCCCGATAATGGAGGAAGATATTATCGTCAATGGAGAGACCATATCAAAAGCCCAGATGATATATGGAATGAGATTGTAAGTGTAACGAAGCTGCCTGGAGTCACATCTGCTCCTAAGCTACAACCTATAGAAACAAGGCTTGTAATGCTTCAAACCGGCATGAGGGCTCCTATGGGGATTAAGGTGAGAGGTCAAGATCTCAAGACAATAGAAAGAGTTGGCTTAGAACTAGAGAGTCACCTCAAAGATGTAGAGGGTGTAAAAGATGCAGCAGTTTTTGCTGAGAGAATAGTAGGGAAACCTTATATGCTAATAGACATTAAACGTGAACCTATTGCTAGATATGGTCTTACTATCCAAGATGTGCAAACTCAAATACAAGCATCGATTGGGGGTATGAATATGACCACTACTGTAGAAGGCAGAGAACGATATCCTATAAGAATTCGATATCCGATAGAATACAGAAATGATATTTCCGCTATTATGAATATCAACATGGATACTCCTAATAATGGTCAAGTGGCATTAGGAGAATTCGTAACTATAAAATATGAGCAAGGTCCACAAGCTATAAAAAGTGAAGATGGATTCTTGGTGGGTTATGTCTTATTTGATAAAGAGGACGGATACGCTGAAGTAGATGTAGTTAAGAATGCACAAAGCCACTTTCAAGAACTTCGCGACGATGGTACGCTGGAAATTCCGTCTGGAATA
The DNA here is from genome assembly GCA_938003955.1 of uncultured Saprospiraceae bacterium. GTDB lineage: Bacteria > Bacteroidota > Bacteroidia > Chitinophagales > Saprospiraceae > CAJXUU01. The sequence goes on from CALKXE010000068.1 coordinate 15,379, forward strand.
AATTATGATTTTGCTGGAAATTACGAACAGCAAGTACGAGCGAATAAACGATTGGGACTCGTGGTTCCTATTGCTCTGGCATTAATATTTATTATTCTCTACTTGCAATTTAGATCAGTTGCTATATCACTAATGGTATTCTCTGGAGTTTTTGTAGCATTTGCTGGTGGTTTCATTATGTTAGGAATGTATAATACAGAATGGTTTATGGATTTCAGTCTGTTTGGGTCCAATATGAGAGACTTATTTCAAATTCATAATATCAATCTCAGTGTGGCTGTTTGGGTTGGTTTCTTGGCCCTTTTTGGAATAGCTACTGATGATGGTGTTCTGGTGGCAACATTTCTAAAAGATAGTTTCAAAAAGAATTCTCCACAGACAAAATCAGAAATACGTGATGCCGTAGTGATCGGAGGATTAAGAAGAGTAAGACCTGCTATGATGACGACTGCGACTACTATTCTTGCTCTACTTCCTGTGTTGACAAGTACTGGAAGAGGATCAGATATTATGTTGCCGATGGCTATTCCAAGTTTTGGAGGTATGATGCTGCAGGTGATTACAATGTTTACTGTGCCCGTGCTTTTTTGTCTTTGGAAAGAAGGGCAGTTATTTATGAACAATAAAATGAGTAAGAATGAAGAAATATAAATTATTAATACTTGCATTTGTGGTTTCTCAATCCGGGGTCACGGCCCAATCTATAGAAGAACTCGTAGATCTGGCTCATTCATATAATCCAGGTCTTAAGGCAATGAAAATGGATTACGAAGCGTCATTACAAAAAGCCAATCAAGTAAATGACTGGCCTGACCCAAAGGTTAATCTTGCTATTGGCGTCTTACCAGTCGAAACTAGATTAGGTGCTCAAAGATTCAAAATTGGTGTATCGCAGATGATTCCTTGGAAAGGTACTCTTGATGCCAAAAGTGATGTTGCAAAATCAATGGCAGAGGTACAGGCATACACAGATGAAGTAAAGGAAATTGATATCGAATATGCGATTCGAAGTTCTTACGCGATGTTACAATTTCTAGAATCAAAGAAAGATATCATTGGGAAGCGAATAGAAATATTAAATATTCTTGAAGACCTGTCAAAATCAGCAGTAAGAGCCGGTAAAGGAAAGTTGAGTAATGTATTATTTACAGAAAGGAAGAGAGAAATATTAGAAGCTGATCTTACATTGATAAGTAAGAAAATGGAAATACCTACTATCATGATTAACCGATGGACAGGGAGCGCTTCAACCAATGAGATTAAATTGATTACTGAACAAACCGATCTACTTCAAAGAAACGAAATAACAAAGTATGCAGAGATAGATCATCCTCAATATAAGATATTCGAAAATCAAATAGGAGCATCAAACGCCAAAATCACAATGACTAAATATAGCAGTAAACCGACCATCGGTGTCGGTTTGGACTATGCTTATATCGATGCTAGAAACGATGTTATCATTCCAGGTAATGGAAGGGATGTATTGATGCCAATGGGAAGTATATCTATTCCAATCCATACTGACCGATTCAAAGCGATCCGACAAGAAGAAACAATTAGGCAAGAAGCAATTAAGGCCAAATCTGATGAAGTAAGTGATATGTTCAAGGCTGAAATTGAACTTGCTTATTCGACAAAAGAATATGCTGAACAAGTAATCGAAAAGTACACAGCATTAAAAACGATTACGAGAGAAACATTGAAACTAATGAGATCCGAGTATGCCTCGGAAGGCACTAGGTTTGAAGAATTACTTCGATTAGAAATGGAACTAATCGACTACGATCTAGAGATATTAAAAGCTAAATACGAAATGAGATTGGCAAGTGCTACTTTATATAAATTTAAATAAACGACATGAAAAATTATAAGCAATATATAATTGGTGCAGTACTACTTTTAGTAGGCCTAGTGATTGGTTGGTTGGTGAAACCAAGTTCAGTTACTCCTGTTTCAAAATCTCATGATCACTCTCAAATGAATGTAGATGAGAGCGCTGCAAGTACCGAAATATGGACTTGTTCTATGCATCCCCAAATTAGACAAGAAGAATTTGGTATTTGTCCTATATGTGAAATGGACCTTATCCTCCTTGATAACTCAATGGGAAGTGATGATCCTACAATATTGAGAATGAGTACTGAGTCTGCAAAACTTGCACAAGTAGAAACATTTATAATTGGTGACGGTCAAAATGGGAATACAGAGCTTGGTAGTGAAACTGGATCCTCCTCTATCAAGGTCGATGGCACAGTAAAGCTTGACGAAAGGACAATCAAGTCTCAAACCGCGCACCTTTCCGGAAGAATAGAATCAATGGATGTTACTTTTGAAGGTCAATATATAAATAAGGGACAACAAATAGCTACAGTTTATTCAACAGAGTTATTAGCTGCATCTCAAGAGTTAATCACAGCTGTTCAGTATAATGATAGAGTTGAAGGACTCAAAGATGCGGCTACGCAAAAACTTAAAAATTGGAAAATAACAGATGCACAAATCCAACGTATATTATCGACAGGAAAACCGATAGAGACTATTTCTATTTTTGCGGATCACAGCGGATATGTTCTCAGTAAAAAATTATCTCAAGGCGATTATGTCACAAAAGGACAATCGTTATATACGCTAGGATCGACCAGTAGATTATGGCTTGTTTTCGATGTGTTTGAATCAGACCTTTCCAATGTGAAAAAAGGGAATAAAGTGGTCTTCACTACCCCATCTGTAGCCAATAAAGAATTTGACGCTAAAGTAACTTATATAGATCCAATGCTCAATAGCTCAACAAGAACGGCAACGATAAGAGCTGAAATTAACAATTCCGGAAATAAACTCAAACCTGGGATGCTCTTGAATGGTACTATTATTTCTGTCAAATCAACAACAATGAATTCTGAAAACGAAACAGTAATTGTACCCAATACTGCAGTTTTATGGACAGGAGAACGGTCGGTAGTTTACGTACAGCTTCCGGATACGGATGTTCCTAGCTATCAATATAGAGAAGTCGAAATAGGAGGTAGATCTGGAGATTATATTAATGTAGTCGAGGGACTCGAAATTGGAGAAGAAGTAGTTACTCATGGAGCTTTTGCAATAGATGCTGCAGCACAATTGAACAATAACATGAGTATGATGAATAGGAATGTCAAAATAAAGAAGGAGGAACAAAGTGATGTGGTTCCTTCATTTTCGGATGTTACACCAATAGAATTTAAAGCTCAATTAGATCAATCTATTATTAAATATATAGATCTTAAAAATGCACTTGTTGATACGGATCAGAATAGTGCAAGTTTAGCTGCAGACTTTTTCTCGAAATCCTTAAAAGATATCGACATGACATTACTTAAGGGAGAATCACATATATACTGGATGGAACAATTAAAAGCATTGGACTCTCGCACTACGATGGTCATAAACAGTCCAGATGTCGAAGAACAAAGAAATCAATTTGACTTTCTATCACATGCATTGATCAACTCAACAAAAGCTTTTGGAACAAATGATAAAACATATTATGTGCAATACTGTCCAATGGCAAAAGGCAATGAAGGTGCTGATTGGCTTTCGACAGAAGATCAAATACGTAATCCTTACTTCGGAGATAAGATGATGAAATGTGGATCAGTAAAACTAGAACTTAATTAATATGGAAAATATACACGTTAAGAATATGGTTTGTGATAGATGCATTCGGACGGTGGAAAAGGTGTTTGTAAACAGTGGTATTATTCCTTCTAAAGTTACACTAGGTGCAGTGAAAATCGAAAATCCTATTTCTTCCAAACGGTTGTTGATTATAGAGACCGCTTTGATTGAAGAGGGATTTGAGTTGGTTGGCACTCCTACTCCCATACTTGTAGTTAAAATAAAGGCTGCTCTTATATCTCTATATGAGCAAAATGAAATACCTGAGGAGTTCAAGTTGTCAAGTTTTCTTTCTAAGAAATTTTCATACGACTATTCTCATTTGAGTAGAGTGTTTTCTAACCATGAAAAAGATACAATAGAACATTTCTTAATAAAACTTAGAATTGAGAAGGCCAAGGAGCTACTTTCATATAAAGACAATAGCGTCAGTGAAATAGCCTACAAATTGGGTTATTCGAGTGTTGCTCATTTTTCAAGGCAGTTCAAAGAGAAAGTTGGAGTTGCACCAAGTGTATATCAAAGTCGTCCGATTGGAAGAAAAAAAATAGAAGATTTATAATTATAATGGATCAAAATAAGACAAACAATATATTATTTTTTCACTTACCTTTAGAGATGAAAAAATTGTCTCGTTAAAGACGTTTTTTACTCATCATAAATAATAATACTAGACTTATGAAAATAGCTTTACAATTTATCGCTTTAATGTTTTGCACATTTGCAATCAATGCTCAAAGCACAGTGAATATCCAGATCAATCATCTCTTAGATGCAACGGAATTTGAAAATGAAGTAAATTCAACGAATGATCTAGGTAATGATTTCATGATAGATCGGTTACAGTACTATCTGTCAGGTTTTTCGATAACACATGATGGAGGGCAAGTTACAGATGTGCAAGGCCTTTTTGTTCTAGTTAGTTTATTGGAATCTACAGAACCAACTATGATCGAGCTTGGAGAGTTTGATATTCAATCATTAGAATCAGTAAATTTCCACTTTGGTATTAATGGTCAAGCGAATCATTTAGATCCTGCAAATTGGCCACAAAGCCATCCACTTGCGCCGAAGTTTCCATCAATGCATTGGGGATGGGCAGCAGGATATAGGTTTATAGCATTAGAAGGTCAAAGTGGCCCCAATATTGATCAAGAAATGCAATTTCATTGTGTAGGAGATGAATTCTATAAGGAGATGGAATATCAGGTAACAATGAGCGATGAATCAGAATATATCGTTGAACTTGATGCAGAGTACAAGAATCTACTTGAAGGAATTGATATTAGTGGAGGACTTATTATACATGGTAATCTGGGAGCAATACAGACCCTATCAACTAATATGACTGAAAAGGTATTTTCTATATCTGGGATTACAAATACAGAAGACAGTGAACTAGTCAATAAGTTTGAAGTCTACCCTAACCCCGTGATGGATGGTCGATTGAACATTAAGATGGATGTGACTTCTCCTGACAATACTTTATTAATTCAAGACGCTCATGGAAGAACTATATATAGTGGAGCACAAAAATCTGCTAATCAAATTGAGCTTTCTAATGCAGGTATGTATTTCTTATCAATTGCTGATCGAAATGGAAGTATATTAGCTACTCGTAAAGTTGTTGTTCAATAATAATTGAAATTAATAGTCTACTATATAATAATATTAAGCTTTTTGGCTATCTCATGTACTGAAGAAATAAAGAGTATTGAGGTTGCCAATTTGCAAATTATGGAATCACCAAAAGGCTTCCCTGATATTGAGCATCCTGAGGGCAATGAATTTACAATTGAAAGATGGAATTTAGGTAAGAAGCTGTTTTACGATCCAATTTTATCAAAAGATGGTCTTATTAGTTGTGCATCTTGCCATAATCCAGCACTTGCATTCTCAGATGAAGAGGCAGTAAGTACTGGCTCAGACGGAATGTTAGGAACTAGAAATTCTCCTAGCCTTGCCAATGTAGCCTACCATCCCTATTTTACCAGAGAAGGTGGTTTACCTACTTTAGAAATGCAAATACTTGTTCCTATCCAAGAGCACAATGAGTTTAATAATAATATAGTACTTATTGCAGATACGTTAGCAAAGATTCCCACTTACGTGGAAATGGCAGAAGTAGCATATAATCAAGTACCTAACCCATTTGTTATAACAAGGGCATTAGCGCAATTTGAAAGAAGTTTGATAAGTGGCCAGAGTAAGTATGATTTGGAATACGGCTATAACATAGAAGGATCAATGTCTGAATCAGCGGTACGAGGTCAAATGTTATTTGAAAGTGATAAAACATCATGTTCATCTTGTCATTCAGGATTTAATTTTACTGATTATAGTTTTCAAAATAATGGACTATATCAAGAATATTCTGATTTGGGAAGAGCACGGTTAACGCAGAATCCCAATGATGAAGCTTTATTCAAAGTGCCATCGTTGCGTAATGTGGAACTAACTGGACCTTATATGCATGATGGGTCTTTATTGAGCCTCAATGACGTCATAGATCACTATAATAGCGGAGGAGAAAACCATATTAATAAGAATGACCTCATCAAACCGCTTAATCTTACAGAAATTGAAAAAACCGATCTTTTAGCTTTCCTAGAATCCTTAACAGATCAATATTTTATAAACAATAAGAAATTATCGAATGAATAAATATGCAATACTACTTATCCTAGGGTTTATTACTTGCATAATAGTATCATGTGATGATGATCCTGTGGTCAATCCACCGATGGAAGAAATATTACAAGATACTACATTGTATAATTTCTCCTATGGAGCGCTACCCTCTCCTAACTTGCCAGATGATAATATACTTACTGAACAAGGTGTAGAATTGGGAAGAATGCTTTTCTATGAGAAACTTCTGTCCAAAGATGCAACTCAGTCTTGTGCAAGTTGTCACAGACAAGAGCATGGATTTAGCGACACGACAAGATTCTCTATTGGAGTAGAAGGCTTACCTGGAAAACGGCAGGCCATGTCTGTTTTTAATATGGCGTGGAATAGCAACCAATTCTTTTGGGATGGAAGAGCTCATTTATTAAGAGATCAAGCCATATTACCTATTCAAGACGAACTCGAAATGGACGAGTCACTAGACAATGTAATAAGTAAGTTAAGCGATACTAAAATGTATCAAGATCAATTTACTAGAGTTTATGGTGATAGTGACATCACTGTGGATAGAATGGCTTTAGCAATGGAGCAATTTATGCTTAGTATAGTCTCATATGATTCTAAATACGACCAATGGAAGTCTGGCACTACAGAACTTACAGAAAGTGAAGAAAGAGGTCGTCTACTATTCGAAACGGAATATAATCCTTTCTTTCCTGATTTTTCTGGTGCTGACTGTCAGCATTGTCATGGTGGTGCTAATTTTGAAAACGACTTGTATATGAATAACGGGCTGGATGATGATAGTGGTTTTGTAGATATAGGTCGAGAGGCTGTAACTAGTGATATGCAGGATCGTGCAAAATTCAAGGTGCCAACACTTAGAAATATTGAGCTTACGGCACCATATATGCACGATGGACGGTTTCAGACATTAGAAGAAGTAATAGACCACTATAATGAAGGAATACATCCTTCTAGTACTGTAGATGAAGCTATTCTTGCGACGAGTGCTACAGGTCTATTTCTTACTGAAAATGATAAAGTAGATTTAGTCAATTTCTTAAAAACATTGACTGATCAGAATTTCTTAAATGATACTAGATATACGAATCCATTTTAAGCTAAATATTCGTAGGGTGCTATAAAACAAAAAAGTCAGTCAATTTATTGACTGGCTTTTTTTATTGATTTCATAAGGATCCATTGCTGTAATTCTTTCTTGTTCAAAGGACAAATGAAAGTCTTTTGAACTGCACAAGCTTTTTTATAAATTAAGGTCAAGCACATTGACTTTTGTTATAAAACAAAAAAGTCCTTCCGTAAACGGAAAGACTTTCATTATTCAGTGATCCCGCCAGGATTCGAACCTGGGACCTGCTCATTAGAAGTGAGCTGCTCTATCCAGCTGAGCTACGGAACCATATTAAACTAACTTAGTGATACAAAACAAAACCATTGTGTGATTCATATCTGTCGTTAGCGGCTGCAAATGTAGTATCTTAAATCTTGTTTTCCAATAGAAATATGATAAATATTATCAATTAAATTATTAAAGAGTGATTGAGCTTTTTAATGGCCAGATTATCAGTATATTATATTTAGAATATTATTCTATTGATATGTAAATGAATTAATAAAAAAGGCCACAATTGAGATATTAACAGGCTTACTATAATAAGAAAGGATACTTATTAGATGTTATTAAAATTTTTGCTAAGTCAGATAGCGATGAATTGAATTCAATTTTCATCAAATCAACAAGACTGAAAAAGAAGCTATTTTATGAATCACATCAAAAAAGTGGATGGCATGAAATTTAAAATCTAATAATTGTAAAAAGTAAAAGGATATATGCTGTTCATTTGCATATATTGCATATTATATATCAACAACACCCTATTTATTGAAATTTAATAAATTAACCAACCAAATTAAAATGAAAAAATCATCAATTTTACTGTTAACATTATTTGTACTCATTATTGTGTCCTGTGGAAAAGAAGACCTCAACAAAGAATCCGCCTCTCATGAAAACCTAGTTTCTATTAGCGAAATTAAAGAGGCTGTAGAAACTCAACTTTCAAAAGGCGAGGTGTTCTATTGGACTGAGGCATCAGACAAGATGCTCTGGAGTGCTGGGATGCATTCGGACTCTGTATTTGCAATCGGTTATGCTCCAGAAGCTAACTATGATATCGAATCCAACATTCATACATTAGATATTGAATCTTCAGAATGGAAGGATGCTAAATCAAATATCCTCGCACTGATCTTGGAAAAAGAACAGATTACTCGTGAGAAAAAGCTTACAACAAAAGACATTCTTCCGTTTGGAGAGGAAAAGGTATTTCCTCAAATAATTGTTCATTTGACGAACGCTGATTTGATTGCGGAATTACGAGCTTCCCCTAATGTTAGATTTATTGAGCCAATTGGTTTTAGTCTAGAAGATCAACTAGCGACTACACGAAGTAATGAAGGATGTGGATCTTCACCAAATTATAGCATAAACTCAAATGATTATACTACGATATCTCCATCAACTAAAAAGGCTTGGAATTTTGACACACATTCTATTCCGAGTGCATGGCGTCAAAGTAAAGGTGACAATATAAGAATAGCAATAATCGATACCGGAGCTAGTGATTATCAGGATAACCTAGGATCACAATTCACTTCTGGTGATTCTGGCGGTAGAAATATTCAAAAATATAGTACCCATGTTTCTGGATCGTGGTGGTGGGCAAGTCTTGACTCTCCACATGATCAGTGTGGCCACGGAACCAGCATGGCAGGATTTGCGGCAGGACCTAGAGGAACTGACGGAAATGCAACAGGAGTTGCATACAAGGCCGATCTAATGACAATACGGGCCGTAAAAGATGTGCTCATCTCGAGCAGTAGCGAAAGAGTTGGTACAAGGAATGCATTATACTTAGCTGGAGGTAGATCAGATGTAAAGATCATTAGCATGTCAATAGGGACGCCTTTCTATAGTAGTACAGTCGCTGATGGAATTTATTATGCAAATAATCAAGGGAAATTAATTGTAGCGGCTGCGGGAACATCTCTATCATGGACGAGTTGGTACCCTGTAATATTCCCAGCTAACATGTCCCAAACGACAGCTGTAACTGGACTAAGAGATAATGGTTATCAAAAATGTGTTACTTGTCATTCTGGGCCTCAAGTTGACTTTACCATAGTGATGGAAAGAGCAAATGACGACGACAGAACATCGATAAGCCTTGCTTCTACTACAAATCAACCAAAATATACGGGTGGTTCTTCTTGTGCTACAGCCACTGTCGCGGGGATAGCAGCATTAGTTTGGGCTGAGAACCCAAGTGCATCAAGAACATCAATAATCAATGCTATTAAACAAGCTTCAGAATTTTATCCGTATAGAGACGGAAGTTTCGGATGGGGACAAATTAATGCCCTGGACGCTGTAAATAATATATAGCTGTTTTAGTTTATTCGGTTTGAGAATCAAGAATAATAGGTCCTCTATCAAGCATGTTTTGGTAGAGGATTTAATTTTATACAGTGGAAAACATATGATCAGTCAACAACATTTTTCATCTATCTGTATTGTAGGGCAAGGTATTGTACCATAACTTCAATAAGCACAACAATCACTTTCTAAAGGCTTCAAAATGTTTTTACAATTTGAACATTCATAAGAGTACTGACATGCATTAGTTTGGCATTGTCTCTTCTTTGCAATTTCATCTGAATCCAAACAAAAAAATATAAAAGACACAACGTACAATAAAGGCTTAAAAAATCATTTTTTATGTTGTGTAACATTAGTTACATCATTTCAGATTTGAGGATATATCTTTGTGTTCTAAATATTATTGTATGAACGTGATGAGCAGTATCTGGAATTACAAATGTCCTAGATGTAGAAAAGGGGATCTTTTTATAAAACCATTTGAAATTAAGAACCCACTTAATATGCCTGATAGATGTTCAAATTGTGATTTAAATTATTCTCCAGAACCTGGCTATTATTTTGGTGCGATGTTCATTTCATATGGTTGGACTGTTTGGACGATATTAGCTATAGTTGGTTTTTGTATGCTTGTCTTAGATTGGACTGTTGAAGCATCGTTTGGTCTTGTTGTTTTTGTATCCGCCCTATCCTACTTCTTTATTATGAGAATATCTAGATCTATGTATATCCATATGGATGTGAGATTTGATAAGAAACATAAAGAAACTACATAATACAGGCTATCTTTATTCACTATGATTCAGAAAAGAGATTTTATTCCCTTTGATATAAAATGCTTTACTAAGTTGGAAAGCAGATTTGAAACCATGTTTGAACCAAAACTCATCAACGAGATTTGTCAGAGTGGAACACTTAGGATGTTTAATCCAGATGAAGTAATTGTAGATATTGGAATGTTGATTACGCACATGCCATTGGTTATATCTGGATCTATAAAGATCATGACCGAAGACGAAAAGGGAGACGAACTACTACTCTACTACCTAGAAATGGCTGAAACGTGTGCTGTTACACTTAATTGTTGTACAAGGAAAGCTAAATCTACTATTAGAGCTATCACTGAAACAAAGACAGAAATCTTATTTGTTCCTGTGGAAAAAATGGAAGACTGGATGGTAAGTTACAAGTCATGGAGAACTTATGTCTTGGAAAGCTACAATGAAAGACTTAATGAGATGGTGAAGGCTATTGATAACATAGTATTCCATAGTTTAGAAGATAGACTAAGAAGATATATCAAAGATAAAGCATGGATAGCTAAAAGTGCCACATTAAAAATCTCACATCAAGATATTGCTAATGACCTCTACGCATCAAGAGTAGCCGTGTCACGTCTCATGAAAAAACTGGAGACAGAGAACTTCATAGAGCAACAAAGAAATAAGATCATCGTCGTAGAATATAATAAATAGTTCAGGATGAATATCTAGTGCTTTTTATAGGTTTCTATTTATTGCTTTCTATTTTTTAATAAAATATTTTCTTTTGTGTAACATCAGTTACACCATCTTCTATTAGACAAATGCATCTTTGCAAAATAAAATATAAATAGCTTTTATGATTAATTTTTTATTAGAACCTTGGCCCTGGTATGTAGCGGGTCCCATTATTTCAATAGTAATGTTTTTACTTATATATTTTGGGGGCAGTTTCGGTATGTCTAGCAATCTACGAACAATGTGTAGTATTGGAGGAGCTGGAAAGTTTGTTGATTTCTTCAAGATAGATTGGAAAAGTCAGTTATGGAATCTCGCTTTTGTGTTAGGCAGTATTATTGGTGGATTCATTGCTTATAAGTTCATGACACCAGATGTGTCCATACAACTAAGCGAGGCGACGATCAGTAAACTTAGTGAATTAGGATTTACAAATCCAGGTAGTCAATATCTCCCTGAAGAGATTTTTGGAATGGAGCAAATAACATCGATTTCTGGTTTGGCTATTTTATTGATAGGAGGTATATTAGTTGGGTTTGGTACTAGATATGCAGGTGGCTGTACTTCTGGTCACGCGATCAGTGGATTAAGTAATCTCCAATTGCCATCACTCATTGCCGTTGTAGGATTCTTCATTGGAGGCTTACTAATGGTACATATTATTTTCCCATTCATTTATTAATAATAAGAATATGAAATACATAAAATATATACTTGCTGGCATATTATTCGGCATCGTTATGGTCAAAGCAGAGACTATTTCATGGTTTAGAATTTATGAAATGTTCCAATTCGATGCTTTTCATATGTACGGTATTATAGGTTCTACTGTCGTTATTGGAATAATTGGTACTTATTTACTCAAAAAGAACAAGGTGAAGAACATTTATGGGGAGCCAATAGAGTTTGCACCTAAAAATTTCAGCGTTGCGCGGTATCTAATAGGAGGTATCATCTTTGGACTAGGTTGGGCGCTTGTTGGTGCTTGTCCAGGTCCGATGTTTGTTCTTTTAGGTACTGGATTCCTTCCTATATTGATTGTCATATTTGGTGCTCTTGTAGGAACATTTTTATACGGAGCTCTAAAAAGCAGACTTCCTCATTAATAAAAATAAGAAATTATGATCTTAGGCTATATTGGAGCGCTATTAGTTGGCGTTACACTTGGTTTACTTGGTGGCGGCGGGTCGATACTTACTGTACCTATCCTGGTTTATCTATTGGCTATCAGTCCAGTGACCGCTACGGCTTATTCATTATTTGTTGTAGGTAGTACTTCATTAGTCGGAAGTATACGGAACTTGATAAAAGGCATGGTTGACATTAAAGTAGCTGTAGTGTTTGCTATTCCTGCATTTATCGCAGTGTATTTGACACGGAGATACTTAGTGCCAGCGATACCAGACGAACTGATAACTATAGGCGATTTTGTTTTAACTAAAGATCTAGGTATCATGCTTTTCTTTGCTGTTATTATGTTAGCGGCATCTTATTCTATGATCAAAGGTAGAAAGGAGAAAGAAGTAGATATTGATGCTAAATTAAAGGTGCCATTGATCGTATTGGAAGGAGCCGTAGTAGGAGTATTAACTGGAATTGTTGGAGCCGGAGGTGGTTTTTTGATAATACCAGCATTGGTATTATTTGCAAATCTCCCAATGAAACGAGCGGTGGCAACTTCATTATTAATTATAGCCGTAAAGTCTCTTATTGGATTTCTTGGAGATGTACAAAACTTAGTGATTGACTGGAATTTCTTACTCACTTTTACTGGAATATCAATTATCGGTATCTTCCTTGGAATATATCTTAATAAGTTCTTCGACGGTAAGAGCTTAAAAAAAGCTTTTGGTTGGTTTGTACTAATCATGGGAATTTACATAATTACAAAAGAATTATTCTTAAGCTAACTGATGTTCAGTGACAGAATCAATTTAATGATTTTAGCAATTTAGGTAACATAGGTTACATTATAAATAAATAAGTAGGGTTAACTTTGATATAAATATTTAAACAATGAAAATCGAACAAATATATACTGGATGTCTTGCACAGGGTGCATATTACATAGAAAGCAATGGAGAAGTTGCTATCATAGATCCTCTAAGAGAGGTACAAACTTACCTTGATAAAGCAGATAAGAACGAAGCCAAAATCAAGTATATATTTGAAACGCATTTTCATGCAGATTTTGTGAGTGGTCATGTGACATTAGCAGAGCGAACAGGCGGCGAGATAGTATATGGACCTAACGCGAGTACAAGTTTTAAGTCTACTATAGCGACCGATGGTCAAGTATTCAAATTAGGGAATATTACGATTACAGCACTGCATACTCCTGGTCATACGATGGAGAGCACTACCTATCTTCTAAAGGATGAAAATGGTAAAGATCATGCAATATTTTCAGGAGACACACTTTTTTTAGGTGATGTTGGTCGTCCTGATCTTGCACAAAAGATGGGTTCATTGACAATAGAAGACCTTGCTGGATTTCTTTTTGATAGCTTGAGAAATAAGATAATGCCTTTGGCTGACGATGTGATCGTTTATCCTGCACATGGAGCAGGATCCGCTTGTGGTAAGAATATGATGAAGGAAACTGTTGACACATTAGGCAATCAAAAAAGCATGAACTACGCTCTTAGAGCTGATATGACGAAGGAGGAATTCATCAAAGAATTAACCGATGGATTATTGCCTCCTCCAGCATACTTTCCTCTTAATGTAAAATTGAACAAAGAAGGATACGAAGATATAGACAAAGTAATCGCTAAAGGGCAACATGCTCTTAGTCCTAGAGAATTCGAAATAGCTGCGAATGAGACAGAAGCTATAATGTTAGACGTAAGAAGTGAACAAAGTTTTGCGAAGGAACATATACCAAGATCAATATTTATTGGGCTTAACGGTAGCTTCGCGCCTTGGGTAGGTGCATTAATCAAGGATATAAACCTACCGATATTACTTATTATGGACGATAATCAAGCTGAAGAAGCTATTATTAGATTATCAAGAGTAGGTTTTGATAATGTAATAGGTTATCTCAAAGGGGGATTAGAAGCATGGAAGACCGCTGGAAAAGAAATAGATACAGTGGTCTCAGTACCGGTAAGTAAGTTTAAGGAATCATTAGAATCTAATCCGGGTAGGAAAGTAATTGATGTGCGAAAAGTTTCAGAATTTACTTCAGAACATGTGCAGTCAGCAGAGAATATCCCGCTTTCAGTTATCAACGAGCACTTATCGGCTTTACCTCAGAATGAAGACTTTTTTATACACTGTGCTGGTGGATATAGATCAATAATCGCAAGCTCCATTTTGAAATCGAGAGGTATTCATAATATCATAGATGTTCAAGGAGGATTTGATGCAATCAAAAAGGAAGATATTGCTGTATCTAACTTCGTATGTCCATCAACTTTGTAACTAAATTATCATGAAGAATATTAATCAAGAAGAGTTTGTTAGTTTATCAAATGAAGCTAACCACGTAGTAATAGACGTCAGAAGGCCAGACGAATGCGAAAAAGGAATCGTCGAAAATGCTATTTTGATCAACTTTATGGATAGCGCAAAATTCAAAGATACAATTGATCAATTAGATAAATCAAAACACTACCTGATATATTGTAGAAGCGGAAACCGAAGTGGAAAATCTTGTATTTTTATGGATCAATTAGGTTTTGAGAATACATATAACCTTGTCGGAGGAATACTTGATTGGAAAGGGAATGTTGTGGTTCCTAAATAGTACCAGTGCGGTAAAAAGGTGATCCACCTATTCATTAACACATTTTACATTGTCTCAATCTAAATATAGTTTTATGTCTCAACAACACTGGCAAAACATCTACAATACTAAGCAGGATAATCAAGTAAGTTGGACACAGGATAATCCAACAACTCCATTAGACTATTTGCAGAAATTAGGACTAGATAAAACTGCCAACATCATAGATATAGGAGGCGGAGCGAGTAAGTTTGTAGATTTATTACTTGATAATGGCTATACTAATATTACGGTATTGGATATATCAGAAGCAGCTTTGGCTCGATCAAAAAATAGACTTGGTGAAAGAGCATCACACGTTACATGGATCGTAAATGACATTTTAGATTTTAATCCTATAGATCAATATGACTTCTGGTACGATAGAGCTGTTTTTCATTTTTTAACCACAGAAAAGGACATTTCATCGTATGTAAAGAAAGTAAATGACAATATTTCACGTAATGGTCATTTTCTACTAGGTACTTTCTCTATTGATGGGCCACTAAAATGCAGTGGCTTAGAAATTCAGAGATATTCTGAACAAAGTATGAGGCAAACTTTCCAAGATGCTTTTATTGCTGAGACTTGTTTTATGGAAATGCATTTGACTCCATTTGATACAATACAAGAATTTCAATTCTGTGGTTTTGTTCGACAGATTTTAAAACAGGATTCTTCGGCTCCATTTTAAGTTGAAATTCACTTTTATCTTTGCAATGAAAATATAAATAGTGGGCCAAGACTATTTGACATGACGAAGATGATGTCCACAGCCCCAAATTAGATCATCTGATATCATTATTGAAATTCATCTATTTTCAACCTATCTCATTTTAATATGAATAGTACATTTCAGAGAAATTTAATAATTAGAGCAATAAAATATAATGACAGTAACTTATATAATAATCGGCGCGGCATTTCTAATAACTGCATTGATATACTTTAAATCTAAATCATCAGGAAATATTTATAATAATATATCTGTTGCAGATCTAGAACAGTTGCCATCAGATAAAAACATCATTCTTATAGATGTGCGAACTCAGAAAGAAATGAGCCATGGAAAGATAGACAACGCAATAGAAATAGAATTAGGTCTTGCAATGAATAAATAGCTAAGTGTACTTGATAATAACAAAAAATACATAGTTTATTGTCGAAGTGGACGAAGAAGCATACTCGCTAGAAACATGATGGCTAAAATGGGCTTTACTGATGTGAACAATTTACTTGGTGGCTACAATGCTTGAGTACAGAAATAGATTGCATCTTTTTGCTCCAATTTGTGTTTAATTTTTGATAGAATATATGTACACGCTCACCACATAAAGGAGATGAATTAATAAATAGTATTAAGCACTTAGAAAACAAAGAGGATGTATAATATAAGAGTAATAGTTATTTGCAGTATTATAATCTTCGGATTAAATAATAGCGAATCACAGACATATGAGGTAGAAGTCTCCCCTATTACAATTGAAGGCCTAGGGGGATTACATTCCTATGCTGTGGGCACATGTAAAGGGGATTGGCTTCTTGTAGGTGGCAGACTAGATGGGCTTCACCAGCGTGAGCCATTTGCATCGTTTAGTGCAGACGGTAAGAATCAAGATCTTATTGTCGTAAACCCAAAGAAAAACCAAGTGTGGCGCGCTCCTCTTTCTTCTCTCCCTAAAGCTATAGTAGAGCAATTATCTTCGACTAATATGCAATATTACCAGCATAATAATAAATTACTCTGCACCGGAGGTTATGCATATAGCCGCAGTGTCGAAGATCACATTACTTTTCCATATCTCACAATAATTGACATACCTAAAACCATTGATGCAATAAAAAATAACAAATTAAATGATTCCACTTTTTACCAAATAGAAAACGAGGCATTTAGAGTTACAGGAGGAGCTCTTGATCGTATCGGAGATATTTACCATCTGGTCGGAGGTCACAAATTCATGGGTGCTTACAATCCAATGGGACCTGAACATGGACCCGGTTTTGTGCAAGAATATACCGACGAAATAAGAAGATTTAAAATCAATATTGAGGGAAATTATAGTATCGAAATACTGGACCCTATCCACGATGCCATGCACCTGCATCGCAGAGACTACAATCTAGCCCCTTACCTTTCTAAAGGAGAGAGAGAATTAATGATCTATAGCGGAGTATTTAAAAATACTGTGGATCGTCCATGGTTATATCCAGTAAGCATTACAAAAGATACTCATAAAGCTCATGAGGATTTCAATCAATATTTCAATCATTACCACTGTGCCTATTTACCGATATATGATTCTAGGGAAGATGATATGCATACAATATTCTTTGGTGGGATAGCACAATTCTATACAGAAGGAGACCTTATTGTCCAGGACAATGACGTTCCATTTGTAAATACGATAGCAGAAATATCTCGTGATTCAGAAGGAGTGTTATCGGAAACTAGATTATCATCTAATATGCCTGGTTATTTGGGAGCGGGTTCAGTATTTATTTTTGATTCTGAGAGCCCATTGATTGATAATGACATATTGGATGGTGTTCAGATCTCAGATGAATTAATAGATGTAGGATATATTTATGGCGGTATTCGAAGTTCGTTATCAAATATTTTTTGGCTAAATACGGGCACTCAAAGTGAAGCAAATCATATAATCTATAAAGTAGCCATCAGAAAAGCAGATGAATCATCCTCAGCGACTACTGTAGCCCACAGGGAATTCTTACATTTCTACCCTAACGTTGTAAATCATTATGTAAGGATGTCTATCGATATAGATAACCTCAAAGATCTTGAAGTAATAATTTCAGACATGTCAGAAAAGACGATATACTCTCATCAAATAGCTAAAACTGAATTGATGATTGGACGAAACTACTTAAAACTAGAAGATGTAGCAATTGGATATGGTGCATATAACTATATTGTCAAAATAGGCAGCAAAGTATTAAAAAGGAAAGTGATCTGGTCAGAATAGAGGTTTAAAAAGATAGTGTATATCTTTAACAACTGGAAATAATATAATCAATCTTAGGTTATGAAACACCACAGCCAATTTTTTTTTACTAAAAACTAAAAAATGAAATCTTATATATTTGTTGATAATATTAAGTGTGATGGTTGTGTTTCAACAATCAAAAAGAAAGTAGGTGAAATAGAAAACATCTCCAATGTGGAGGTTGACATAGAAAGTGGCTCGGTATCATTTGATTGTGCGAATGATAGTTGCCGATTGAATGTCATATCTACACTAAAGAGGTGGGGATATCCACAAACAGGAACAGGGACAAAAATCGATAATGCGAAGTCATTTGTTAGTTGCATGATTGGTAGAATCGACAAATAAGAAATCTGACATTGCATACTTATAGACTTTGCTAATTTCTTAATTTTTAAATAGTATTTCATCTAATAAAATGGTGACTTTTCAAGGCTTTAAAAACCCACCCCATGGAAGACATGATATTATACGATAGATTGCAATTTGCATTCACTATCACATTTCATTATTTATTTCCTCAATTAACAATGGGTCTATCCTTGATCATTGTTTATTTCAAAGGACAATTTCTACGCACGAAACTGGATAAGTATAATGATGCGGCAAAGTTCTTCATGAAGATTTTTGCGATTAACTTCACTATGGGTGTTATCACTGGTATTCCAATGGAATTTCAGTTTGGTACTAATTGGGCAAAGTTTTCTGAATTAACAGGAGGGATTATTGGTCAAACCTTGGCAATGGAAGGGCTGTTTTCCTTTTTTCTAGAATCTTCTTTCTTAGTTTTATTCATTTTTGGAGAAAAGCTGATGGGGCAAAAACTTCACTTACTAACTGCATTTCTTGTCTTTCTGGGGTCCTGGGCTAGTGGATATTTTATACTTGCTACTAACGCATGGATGCAAAATCCTGTCGGTTATGAAATACTCGAAAACGGGAAATACGTTCTTGAGAATTTTTCAGCATTATTTAGTAACCCATGGCTTCTTCCAGCATTTCTGCATAATCAGATGGCGTCTCTTGTAACGTCTTCCTTTGTGGTAGCAAGTATTGGTGCTTTTTATGTACTGAGCAAGTCAAATGTTGAGTATGGCAAGTTGTTTCTTAAAACGGGTGTATTGTTTGGGCTTGTTTCAAGTTTGCTTGTTGCATTCCCTACCGGTGATTGGAATGCAAAAAATGTAGCGAAATACCAACCGGCATCATTCGCCGCGATGGAGGGGATTTTTGAAACAGAGCATGCTGGAGCGGAGATCGTATTGATCGGACAACCCAATATGGTAGAAAAGAAACTCGATAATAAAATTGCGGTTCCAAACATACTGAGTTTCCTTACTTATCAGGATTGGAATAAACAGATTCCTGGTATGGATCAATTTAAAGAAGAAGAATTGCCGACCAATGTTCCTGGACTATATTATTCATATCATATCATGGTCGGATTAGGAACCATATTTATTGGTGTAATGGGTTTAGCTTTCTTCTTCTTGATGAGAGGAAAATTATTTGGGTTTAAACCGCTATTATGGACGATTATGTGCCTAGTGCCATTTCCTTATATCGCTAATATTACTGGATGGTATGTTGCAGAGCTAGGTCGTCAACCATACCTTGTGTACGGTCTATTAAAAACAGTCGATGGCATCTCTCCTACTGTATCCTCTGGCAACACACTATTTACATTGCTGGGTTTTGTAGGTATTTATTTTTTACTCGGTGTATTGTTTTTAATCCTCGTTGGAAAGACAATTTATCAAGGCCCAACACCTCAAAAACATTAAATCATGGAATTGTATTGGTATATTATTATAGCCCTTGTATTTGCTATGTTCTTTGTTCTGGATGGTTATGATTTTGGAGCTGGAATTATACATCTATTTTTCGCAAAAACGGAGGAAGATAAAGAAGTCATCGCTAAGTCCGCTGGTCTATTTTGGGACTCTAATGAAGTATGGCTAGTTGCAGGAGGAGGGATGCTGTTCATGGCGTTTCCAACATATTATGCGTCGGTTTTTAGTGGATTCTATCTACCATTGATCATAGTGCTTTGGTTGATCATGCTGAGAGCAATAGGATTAGAATTTCGTAGTCAGTTCAACTTTTCAATGTGGAAAAGCATTTGGGATACTCTATTTGGTATATCAAGTTTATTATTAGCATTGTTCTTTGGTATTGCTCTAGGTAATATCGTGCGAGGAGTAAACTTAGGAGGTGTCGAGGGAGGTGTTTCCGTTTATGAAGGACACTATTTTTTCTTGCCATTATGGGACGGGAGCTTTAGTCCTCTAACTAATCATCCGGGTGTTATTGACTGGTTTACATTAATTATCGGCGTTATCGCTGTTGTTGTGCTCGCTATTCACGGTGCAAACTGGATAATACTAAAGACGGATTCATCAATAAATCAAAAGCTAAAGTCTATCATTTTTAAATTAAATATTGTCTTATCGATTCTGACAGTAATTTCGTTATCAGCTTGGAATTTCATAAACCCAGATGCTTTGTCCAATTTCTCAGATCGCCCATATTTATTGATATTTCCATTGATCTATTTTGTTGGGATTATTGGATTATTCTTCATCAATAAAATAAAGAATGACACACATGCTTTTTATTTATCATGCATGATAATAATAGGTGGTATTACATCTTCTTTAGCATCATTGTTTCCTGTCATATTACCTTCTACGAATGACATCAATGAATCATTGACTATTTACAATACTTCGACATCAGCGTATGGACTTTCTGTTGCATTTAATTGGGGCATTGTTGGGCTGATATTACTTGTTATTTACTTCATCGTACAGAAAAGGCTCATGTCAGGTAAAATCGATCATATGGACTATGGTCACTGACCGCACTCAATAAAGTTAAGCTATGACAGATTCCTTAATATCATTAATTAGTATCACTGCAGGCATAGTAGGAGCAAATCTGTTTGGTATGATCAAAGAGAAAAATTCTTTAGGTCTAGTTGGCAATACAATGGCTGGAGTATTCGGAAGTATATTGTTTATCAAATCTTTTGGCAGACTAGGATTTGATCCTTCGCATATTATGACATTAGGCAGAACTAATTGGTCATTATTTTTCATTAATCTTGCAGTATCGTTTAGCGCTGGTCTGGGATCAGTCTTTATGTTAAAAAAGCTAAAAACAAGCATAGAAACAATGGGCAAATTTAAGTTAGATTCAATAGCTACTTTTAAAGTAATTAGTTTTTTAGAAGGGATGTCATACATTCTCTTACTCTTTGTTGCTGTACCTATCAAACATATGGCAGGTGATTCAACATATGTAAAAGCGTTAGGGATGCCTCATGGAGTCTTATTTTTAATGTACATTCTGATGGCTTTATTTATCAGATCAAGAATGAAATGGGGATTTAAGTCTACCCTATTTGTTTTGATAGCCTCATTACTTCCATTTGGTACTTTCTATGTGAATAAGAAGTATTTCTAAGTGCGTACGAAGTTATTTTAATCCAATTTCTCGATGAGATTCATGATTACTTTAAAACAAGCAATCTGATTAAGAGTATTCAAAGTCTATTAAATACGAACTTCAACCTTAATCACTTCATCTTCAATAAGAGTGGTTACCAAATTTTCTATCTCACTAGTTCCTGCCTGTGTAATAGTAGCGGCAACAATTGTAAGCGGTACACCTGCTGGCACTTTTATCGATCCATCATCTTTTTCAGTATCACTATTAAATACTAATTTTTTTCCAGCATTAATGGGGCCATCAATACCTTCAAATGTGTAACTAACATTAAAAGTAGCTGTCTCACTTTCTTTTAGATGACTCAAACAATCCATATCATACTTTACAGTTGCCGATGTTGGTATCCAGAAATCAGCTATGTATACATTATCAAAATTGAAATCTTCATCATAAATCTTCAGTAGATCAATTTCGCCATAAGGCCAAAATACATCATCGTCACAATTATTAATTTGAACCTCAAAATTACCACCTCCTCCTATTTCAGTATCAAATACTTCAAAACGCATTGAATAAAATCCATTTATATCTGTGACGGTTTTTGCTTTAATATCCCTTCCACTTATAGTGAAGCTAGGTCTGAAATATGAACCTTCAACAGTAACATTTTGAAGAGATTCTTTGGTGACACTATTCAAAATTGTTCCCTCTATTAGAATACATCTATCGACACAAATACTTTCTTCTACCTTATCGATGGTAATGCAACCCCAAAAAGTAATAGCGAAAAGGAATAACAGTTTTTTCATGACAATTGGTTTCTATTTCTAAAATAGTATCGTTCAAAAAAATAACGATTCATCATGCTAAAAGGCCCCTTACCGAATCGAAGAGGTCAAATTAAAAGCAATTTGGTCATTAGTTTAGTTAGAAAACATACATACCATTTATATGATAAGAAATAGCTGCAAAATCTTAGCTAGAATTATAAGTCATGAGTATACCAAGACTTATCTATAGTGAAAGAATTACAGACTGACAAACTTTCTACTTGCATGCATCATTGGAATCAAACCATATATAATCTATGATTTTGTATTGATTTAGAAACTATAAATCATACCCAATCCACCATCGGCCCCAATAATAGTCACATCAGTTTTTTGAGTAATCTTATGAAGTTCTGGTACTAAATACCCTATTAGAGCCCCAACACCGTATCCAACTATCACATCGGTAGGAAAGTGACGCCCAGCTTTTACTCTAAGATAAGCGGTAACTGAAGGTGCTGTAATTGCTCCAGCCCAAACGACGTATCTAAAGTCTGACTCAGGATAAAGATCATCAAAGACAGTGGCAGTAAAAAAGGACAAACTTGCTACATGGCTTACATGCCCGGAAAAGAAAGACCTTCTAGTAGTTGACTGCAATTTATATTCTGGATCTACATCTGAATTATAAGCATATGGCCTATATCTGCCAAAACTACTTTTTGTTATTGCTGTTAATCCACCATTAATTGCAAAGACTTCAGCATACATCATCATTATTTCTCTTGCATTTTGCCGTGCTTGTCCAGAAAGAAACAAAGTGAGTGGAGCTGCCAAGATACCGTTCTTGAAATAATCACTATGTGTTGCGGCTTTAGCTGAAAAATTACCAACTGTTGATTTATCAATTCCAAAGATGGCTTCTTTATCTAAAAGTGTGATATCTTCAATCGTAAATGGCCCTTTCTGGTCTTCTATCAATACAGATCCTCCTAACATGGCTCCAGAAATTCCAATTATTGTTCCTGAATGCTTCCATGTTGTTTTGTACAGCTTTTGACTATGCGCTTCGAATGTGCATGACATCAAAATCGAGATAATCATTACTACGATCCTTAATTTTTGGCTACTTTTCAATTTATTTCTATTAATCATTTTTTGCTCCCTCAGCTACCCAGTTTTCTATCGTTGCTATCTGACAATCAGTTAACTTATACGCCACCTCAGGCATTGGATCAAAGCCGGTTTCATGTTTTATTGATCCAAGAAACTCACCATCATTTACAGAAAACATTATGTTTTCATATGTATCAAGAATTACACCTCCAAGATCATTCGTTGGTTGATGACAGCCAAGACATTGATCAGCAATTATTGGAAATATATTTTGACTAAATGATATCTCTAATGAGTTACATGGCTCATTACAGTCTGTATTATTCGCTCCTTGATTGATCCATTCCTTGACCAATTCTGTCTGTTCATCTGTAAAAGAAATAGCTGGCAATGGCGGCATGAATTTATCGGAATTCATATTTGTTTCATCTAGTGTTTTCATGATTTTACCTCCATTATTACTACCAGGATTAACTTTAGACCTGATCTGAGTATACGTCTCCAATATCACGTTATCTTCCGCAGTTTCAATGTCATGGCATCCGCTATATGCACATCCTGATGCCATCAATGGTAGTATCTGCCTTTCGAAAGAGATTATATTAGGATCGCAGACATTCTCTTCTAATAATGCAATCAGAGTATCTGGATCAACTACAGTAGTATCCAGCCCGGTATCCGATGAGTCGATCATCATGTCCATTGTATCTATGGGCAATAATGATGAATCAAAAGACAGGTCTACTCTGGAACCTCCATTAAATGTTGCATCAGCACATAAGAATTTATGATCTTCACCAAATAGAATGTACCCGTTGTTACTCATTTTTGCAATGATGAAATTATCGCTATCAGATGTATAAGACGTAAGCTCTTCTACTTCGTATCCAACAAATTCCGTAGCGATATATTCTCTTATTGTTAGTGGCCAGTTTAAAACACTAAGGGTTTTAGCATCGTTTCTTAACGCTTCATTGATCAAGTCTTGAGATGTACATTCGGTATAGTTTAGTGTGCGAGAGTTGTTGACTTCACAGCCTATAATGGCAAATAAACATAATAGACAGACGGAAAATATATTTGACTTCATTATTATTCTTTATAAAAAAGATTAAAACCTGAAATTCAGTCCTATCGCCGCCGCATAACCAGATAAACCTGTATTTCTGGTATAACTTGAAACTCTTAACGTCAAGCTATTGAACATAAAGACCTTCTTGGTAAACGGAACCTTAGCACGAGCTAAACCATACAATGGAGTATATCCTATTCCAAGACCAAATTTAGAACTATTCAATTCCGAAAGGTCATAATCACTGGTATAAAACTCATCAGTAGAGGTATGCTCTGCAAATGGCAAAAAGTAATCGGAGCCAGTCTGGGTATGAAATCTATAAAAGGGAGCTACGGTCCAAGAATCACTTATATGATATGGTAATTCTAAATTGAACGTATGCGCATTGATTCCAAAATCATCGGTATAAAATCTATAATATGAGCGAATCACAAGATTGTCATTTGGCTTATAATTTAATCTCACTGCCAATGGAATTTTTAATCTAGTAGAAGGAAGTCTTTCTATATCTGGCAGTGCTTGATCATTAAAATAAACTCTGTGGAATGGTGTAGACAATAAACCATCCATATAAATAGCCTCTACAGAAAGAGACATTTGCAGTCTTTTATTGAGTACTTGAGAGTAAGTTAATTGGGCATTGTATGAATTACGACTCTTTGTTGGCACAGAAACATCACCTCTGAGTTCAACAGGAAAATAGGTCTTCCAACTATCAACAAAAGCTTGAGCGGAAAACGCAAATTCAGTATTTCCGTTATTCAATTCTTTTGCAAGATTTATCCCGCCATTTATAGAAGTATAATCATACTCCGTCGAGAAACCACCTCTAACGCCATATGTAAAACCTTTGCTAAGTAGCTTCTTGGTGTAGCCAATGTTTCCATATGCTCTTGCATCCATCACAGAAGCAGAAGAACGATTGTTATCAATGTTGTCCGTAGATGCTGAGCTGTAGATGTCAAGACCCAAAGTCGCATTAACAGATTGCGTACTATCCAAAGGAACATTGACAACAATTATATTCGCAAAGTCAGTTAGTTCTTCGGTACCTACACCTCCTGTTACAGCGGCATTATTTCCATCTTGGGCATAGTAACTACTTAGGAAGTCTATCTCTGTATATTTTTCGTTGGGCTTCATCTGATATCCTTCTTGCGCCTGGGCAAAAAATGCCAATGCTGTGAAAGACATCACTAAACTTAATTTTATTATTCTCATTAATTTTCTTTATTAATTTGATCAATTATTGGAGTCTAATTACAGCCGCAACCACCACCTACTTTTCCACCATTTGCTCCAGCAGCACCTTCACGATAAGCTTGGAAATTTATTTCAAATGATTCTAGCTTCTTGTCACCCAATGCCATGTCTTTATCATTCAA
>CALKXE010000069.1 GCA_938003955.1 uncultured Saprospiraceae bacterium
GTATATACTTTGGTTATTTGCTCCTTCTCTATTACCATCCAAACTATAGTTTGTTCCATATTTTTCATAAGAATAAAAACCATCCCCTCTATCAATCTCTAACCATAACTGACCTTCGTCTGCTGTGTTTGATGCAGAAAGTGTTACATTTTGACCATTAGAGCCACCGCTTCCACCATCTATTGCATAACCCGTAGCATTACGCTTAGTAATATGAACTAAATTACCATCTGTAGTTGGAGGAACGATAGTAGTAACTCCATCTTCTGGGTCTACTATATCATATCCATTTGCACCAATATAAATTTAGTTGTTTGATATTATTTTGAGCAAAAAAATTCAAAATTAGCAATAGAAGAAGTAGCATATTTCACCTTACTAAGGATTAGTATTGTATAATAAACCATTTACTATTAAAAATTAATAGAGGTCAGTAGTTAGTTGCCTATTATTTGAGTTTGATAGACTTTGTCCTTATCTACCATTTTTGTTATTAGATTATTGAAAATCGTACTCTTATTTCGAGACCTATTTATTCTAAAACAAAATTCATTGAAATATCTATTGATATTAAAGTTACTTACCCAAGAATATGTAGTTCTTATCCAAGATTTTATTTGGTGAATCATAGTATGAAGAGCTTTGAAATTTAATCCTCCATTACTTTCAATTTGTTCAATATTGAAAGCCTTTGTAATTGGTCTATATCCTTTCCATTTATCAGTAGTTACTTTAGCCTCACGACTAATATGATTGACGAAGATATATTGTAATAATCTAGCAGAAAAGTCTTGAATTTTCATGGCGTACATTCTTTTTACTTTTCCATCATCAGTAAGCTCAACAGCTGTTATTGCTTTCTTTTTCTTAGCATTGTAACTTCTGCCTACTTGATTTTTTTCTCGTCCACCCAAAACAAATTCATCCACATGAACAATTCCTGTCATAGGATTACTACCGCTACTCTCCATTGCTTCACGCACTTTGTGCATGAATAATCTAGCGGTCTTCTCTGTAACTCCAAAACGAACGCCAGCATAACTAGCCGAAAGACTTTTAGTGCTAGTACTCATCTCGAAAACAATGAAAAACGCCTTGCGAACTCCAAACTTGACTTTATGAAAAAGTGTATTAGATGTAGCGGATTCTTGATGCGAACAAATATTGCAGGTACGTGAAAAATCTTTCCTGATTTGAGATTTTTTGTGACGGCATTTGCGGCACTCAAAACCATTAACCCATTTTATTTTTGCCAAATATTCTTTACAATCAGTATCAGTTTTAAAGCGTTCAGCAAACTCTAGAAGGTTTTGACCCTTGAAAATATCCATAGTTGACTATTTTTATTGACTTTTAAGATATGAATTTAAATACTGACCTCTATAAAACGTAAAAGCATATTTGCAAATACACCAACAAAATGAACGCAAAAGAGAACAATCTAAAATCAAAAAAGCTGAACAATGATATCATTGTTCAGCTTTAATTGACAACCTAAATCTCTTAATAATCAGCAACAATTATTAAGAATTAGATAAAGTGAAATTACCTATTCAGTTAATTAGTATTTATTATTGTTTTATCATTTTTACCATCTTTAAACGCCCAGTAATTTTCACAAAATAAAGTCCACTTTCTAAATAGGATAAATTAATTTCCTCTTGCGAAGTTTCTGTAATTTTCCTTCCTGATAAATCGTAAATTTCAATCAGGTCTCCATCTCTTAAACCTTTAATTGTGATTATATCAGTTACTGGATTTGGAGAAATTGTAAAATCAGTAGTTAAAGACTCTTCATTAGCAATAATACTTTTAGCACTTGATGCTGGCACTGGTATAATCTCAAAAGTAGACAAATCTCCTGTTTTATCCGTAGCTACAAATCCTACAGAATTGTTTTGCGAATTTAAACGAAGTCTAGAGTCTTCGCTAGTAAGGTTATTATACGTTATATGATACATTCCTGATCCAGAAGCTGTTTCCAATATTCGAACAGACATTGTAATAGTATGATTTGTCATATCAGGTTGAACACCTGATATTTCATCTGAAATAAAACCAAGATTTTCCAAGGTTGTTGTTCCAGCTAACGCAATCAAATATGAACTTTCATTTGTAATACTATTATTTAATTTCCATTCTACATCACCTCCAGTAGCAGTTATACTATATGTTGATGGTGTTCGCTTACTTGTTCCTTCATTTTCAAGAGCGCCAAGTCTTCTTGGATCTGATCCAATAGTTTGCAGGTAATAACTTTGATTGGCTACAGGTTTAAAAACTTCAATAATTTCAAAAGTTGCCCAAGTACCAATCGATTCAATATCAGTCATTCCTGCAACACCACTATTAGGGTTCAAAAATAGTCTTTGAAAGTCTGTATTTTCCTCATCAATGGCTGTGATATGATACGCGCCTGAGCCTGGTGTTCTTTCTGTTATAGAAAAGTAAGTGTTCGCACCACTAAAACTATCCTGGGTAAGACCAGCAATTGCAGTATCATTAGGGTATAGCCTAGAATATGTGCCTCCAGAAGCTAAATCAATATGATATAAACCTGGGCTCTTTTCTACAAATTTCCATTCGACCGAAGAACCATGTGTAGAAGTCGAAACAGCTGAGGTTTCTCTTACTCCTGCATCTGCAGCAAGTAGTTTACCTTCCAAAGATCTAATCTGGTATGTCTTTGTAACATCTGGTTCAAAAATAGCTACTGGATCAACTTCAATAATTTCAAAAGTTGACCAACTACCTATCTGACCAACATCTGACATTCCTGCAACACCACTATTAGGGTTCAAAAATAGTCTTTGAAAGTCTGTATTTTCCTCATCAATGGCTGTGATATGATACGTGCCTGAGCCTGGTGTTTTTTCCGCTATCGAAAAGTAAGTGTTCGCACCACTAAAACTATCCTGGGTAAGACCAGCAATTGCAGTATTATTAGGGTATAGCCTAGAATATGTGCCTCCAGAATTCAAATCAATATGGTATAAACCTGGACTTTTTTCCACAAATTTCCATTCGACTGATGGGCCAACTGTAGAGGTAGATACAGATGAAGTGGTTCTTGCTTCTGCATCAGCAGCAAGTAGGTTACCTTGACTAGATTTAATATGATAGGTTTTTGTAACATCTGGTTCAAAAATAGCTACTGGATCAACTTCAATAAATTCAAAAGTTGACCAACTACCTATCTTACCAACATCTGTCATTCCTGCAACACCACTATTAGGGTTCAAAAATAGTCTTTTGTGGTCTGCATTGCTCTCATCAATAGCAGTGATATGATACGTTTTTGATTCTGCTACTTTTTCTGCTAAAGTAAAATAGGTATTACTCCCATTATATATATCTCTAGTAAGACCCGCAACTGCAGTATCATTAGGGTATAATCTAGAATATGTCCCTCCAGAATTCAAATCAATATGAAAATTAGCAGAATCGTCATGATTTACAAATTTCCACTCTACAGAAGGCCCTACAGTTGATCCCGAAACAGATGACGTTGTTCTTGTTTCAGCATTTGCTGCTAAAAGGTTTCCTTGTAACGATTTTATATGATATACTTTAGTGGTATCTGGTTGAAAATTTTCAGGTAACGATTGAAAATTATGTATTGGTAAATTCTCTAAAGTTGCCTCAATATTTTTAACAGCTAACATCTTTAATGCATATCGATCTCCTAATATTCTTAATCCATCGGTATTAAAATGGGTCTCATCCGGAGCAACTAAATCTTCCGAAGTTACCACCTCAGTATATAGGACTTCATCAGGAAGCGTTAATATACCTGTATTGAAGCTTTCATTCTCTGGTTTATCATTAAGCTGTCCAGCTATAAAAGGCAAAGAAGGGTCATTAAACTCTGCTCTAAAGTCCTCAATCAAGGTCTTAAGATTATTTACATAATTTGAAATAGACCCACTACTATTGGATTCCCCTTGATGCCATATAATACCTGCCAACTTATTATTAGGGTCTTCAAGTGCTAAATTTACTCTATCTACAGCAGCTTTAAAATATCCCTCGGCAGCATCCTTTTGCCATTTACTAAGACTTGTACCACCACGTGAATTTACAATTAATTTAACGTCCTCTCCAGAAATATGAGCCATTGACCCTCCAAACGTATATCCTAAATTATATCCTTGGAGAACATCTTTTCTAATAGTAGAGTATTCATTTAAATTAGGGGTAGCTGGAATAAAAACTCCTGAGTCATCCAATACACTAACCCCATCATAAGGCACTAAATCCGTTGGTAATATACCACGACCAGCAGAATTAGACTGACCTATAATTAAGTATGTATTACCCTCTACTTCCGTTTCTTCTGGAAGTGTTACTTCGTTAGATATTTGTGTGATACTACTGCCTATAAAACTTATTATAGCTTCCATTACCTCTAGGTTTGCAGAACCTTCCATTGGATCATGGTACCATACCTCCTTACCTAACGGCCCTTTTGAACCACCTGCATCTCCAGTAATACAAGGTAACTCATCCACACCCAGTTCCTCTTCAAGTCCACAATTTGGATCTATAAAGATATGTTCATAATATTGGGGTCTAACATCACTATTAGGCTCATTAAATAATTCATTAATAACGTGCGTTCCGCTTACTGAAGGGTAGTCATAATCATCATTAGCAAATAAAGAAAATCCCTCATACGCGTGACCGTTTCTACTAGGAACCACACCATCATTTGCATGGTGCATCATAAAAAGAGCTTTGGGTATTGGATTAGTAGAAGTCTCTATCCAATTACGCTTACCCATAGCTCCCGAAATAGCCACTGTTATATCTTGGATAGGACTGCCTTCGTATTGAGGTAAGCCTCTTTCAAAAGCTTCTGCTCCATTACCTGTTCCCATTCTTGGTTCATCTAAAGTTCCAAGATCATAAACGCTTTCAGTCACATAGTCTGGAATTTTATACCAGTGTGGTTGTTTGTTATAAAAAACTTCTAAATCTTTTGTAGACGCTGGTCTATTAACTCCACTATCTTCCATGTAAAGATTATGTAAACCTATAAAAGCTCCAGAACTCCAACCCATAAAGGTTAGTGGTGCTTCTTGATCTGCATTAAAATTTGAGGTACTAATCTCTCTTGCATACCTATTAACAACTCTTACATCTTGAACTGCTCTCCAAATAGCGCGCTCAGAAAGTTGTTCATTGTAAAGGTCAATTCCAATTCTATATTCCGGACAAACAACAATATATCCTTTTTTAGCAAGCCACGAAGGAATAATATCATCTTGGCCTTGCTTAAGCCTATTGGTTGACCATCTTTTTAAAAAACCACCACCGTAACCATATACTATAACTGGCAATTTTGTTTGATCTAGAGTGAAATCACCACTCTCTTTTTCAGGATAATATACATGTACTTTAATTTTTCTATTATAAGTTTTACTTATATTCATCTCTGCATTGTCGTTTGTAACATTCAATGCAACCGTTCTAAGAACTCCCGTAAACCACTCTGCATCAGTTGCTAGAGGTGCGTAATCTAATTCTATTGTTTGGCTACCTACATCATAATTACAGTCATCATTAATACAGACACCTTTAAATTGAGCATAAGTAGAGGTTGAAAACGCTAATAAAATTAGCCAAACTTTTATATATATATATTTCATATTATTATTATTTAAAAATAGTTGTTTCGCCATAGAAAACACAGGCGTAAATTATAGAATAACAAATCAATAGGGTTCTTTAATTTCCTGTTAGTGTTATTTCGTTTAATGTTGATGTTAAAGATGGAGCAAGTTCTAACCAAGTACTTTGGTCAGCATTGACTTCTATAAAATCTAACTCATAAGTATCGTTAGTAAAATCTTCCCCCCAACTACCATCTGTAGGGATTTCATGATCAATTAAAAATTCAGCAGATGACATGTTTTCACCAATAAAAAAGTGAATAGTATAATGATTATGATCAGCAGTATTAGTAGTGCTGATATCTAATGATACTGTTTGTGGTGATGCGCTTTTATCAATTATTAATGTGTGATAGCTTTTACCATCATAAACTACATCATCGTCTTTACGAACGCTGGCTATAAAAACATCTTCTTTAATAGATGCAAGAGCTGTAGCTTCTGAACTTCCTGTAGCCTCCAGGATAGCATTTAAAAAGGCTGTTTTATCTTGTTCAGTTTCAAACCATTTATTACCCGCATCATCCTCCGGATCTAAAAAGTCAATATCATCTTTTAATAAATCTTGCGCCTGGACGTTTGAACCTAACAGAAAAACCGTTAAACATAGTAGCACATTCAAAGTAATTTTTTTCATTTTCATTTTTATTTTTATTAATTATTACACATAAACACATCAATACATTTATTCTAATAAAAATTATAGATGTGTATATTATTAGCTTTAAAAGCTGTTATTCTTTAACTAGTTTAATTACTTCCAAAATACCTTCTCCTTTAATTTCAGCAAAATAAATACCTGCTGCTACTCCACTTAAATCTATCACTTCACTTTCGTTTGAAATAGCTTTACTAAAAACTGTACTGCTATCCATAGCATAAATAGTAATCGTTAAATTGGCTGCATTCTCAATAGTTGCTGTTGACACTACTGGGTTTGGGTATATAATAACGTTTGACACTGCGTTTATAATTTCTTTGTTATTTCGAGAATTCGTGTTAAACTCTATCCAGTTTACATTAAACAAATAATCACTACCTCCTGTAAAAACTAAATAAACATCCTGTGTTCCACTTGCATTACTTATGCTTGTACTTACTGTTGTCCAATTTTGAAATCCTCCTGTGCTACTTACATCAATAGACCCTATCAATGTTCCTGAAGCACTTCCTGTTCGCACCTCAATAGTTCCTCCCCCTGTTCTGGTAGCAACACGTGCGTCCATATTGGTAATTCCTGAAAGGTTCACATCATCAAAACTCAACCAATCTCCATCATTTATATAGCCTACATTGTCTCCGCTTTCTGAACTCGCTTCTGTTTGAATTCCAAACATATTATCAAAGTCTTCCGCTTCTAAACGGGTATCTTCGGCCGTACTTACTGCCTCCGTAATTCTAAAAGATTCCCATGTCCCATTTCTTGTATCCTCAACCATTTTTACAGTACCGGTATTATCTATCTGTAATCTTTTGAACTCTGTATTTACGTCTGGTAAGGTTATAAAATAAGTATTGGCTATAGCTCCTTCTGTAAAATCAAAATAGGTCCAGCTTCCACTGCTAGATGTGGGCTGCATATCAGCTTCTTCATTTTGATCAGTTCTTAACCTTGGCATAGTGCCTCCTGAAGCAAGTTCTAAGTGCCAATACCCATTCCCTTTGGCTACAAATTTCCATTC
>CALKXE010000070.1 GCA_938003955.1 uncultured Saprospiraceae bacterium
AAATTGACAGCCTTCTGCGGATTTATTCTTTTTTATTCTCAATTGGTATATTCTCAGGATTGTCCTAATACTAATATCTCATTATTGTCTCAAGAAGATGTGGATAACTTTGCAGTAAACTATCCTAATTGTAAAGAGTTGAAGTATAATCTGTGCATTGGGAATTGCAGTGGGCCAACACTGCCATACGCAGAAATTACAAATTTGACAGGACTGAATCAGATTACGAAAGTCGGAGGCAGCCTTGAGTTGAAATATATAACTGGATTATCAAATTTGTATGGTTTGGAAAATCTGACTAGAGTGGACCATAATATTTCGATGAAAACAAATGAAGACCTTGTTTCATTAGATGGGCTAGGTAATCTAGAGTACATAGGTTGTGATCTAACATTAGAATACCTTCCTCTCAACACGCTTGACGGACTCTTAGGAGTTGATTCTCTATTAGGCGAGATTAAGATATTTAGTAATAATAACCTTACAAATCTTGATGGGCTCTCGAATGTAAAGTACATGGGTTCTGGATTAAATATAGCCAGTAATGAGTCACTGCAAAATATTCTGGGATTATCAATAATAACGGCAATTGAAAAGAGTGTTAAAGTTATAGGTAACCCTAATTTGACATCTCTAAATGGCCTGCATAATATTGAAACGATCGGTGACGAGTTAGTGATAAGTTCAAATGATGAATTAGAGAGTTTAGCTGGTTTAGAGAGTCTAAAGATTGCCGTCAATAGGGTCAGTATCACTTCAAATGATAACATAGTCAGCACAATCGGAATTGGCAACTTAGAGTTCACTGATAGATTGTGGATATACAACAATGCAGCTTTAGTCTCTTTAGGTGGCTTTAGCCAATTGGATACCGTTAATAGTATAAGTATTAATGTTAATCCTAGTCTTGAAACATTGGATGGATTGGATAAATTAAATCATGTCGATTTCTTGGGGGTGAATGATAATAATCTAATAAGCTTCACTGGATTTGATAATTTGAGATCAGTTGGAACATTAAGTTTATCTGAAAACAATATCACTGACTTGTCTGGATTACAATTTTTAGATTCTATCGGATACCTGAGACTGATAGAGAATGACCAATTACAAAATCTGAATGGATTAAAAGAGCCAATTGTTATAAACACTTTACTTATAAGAGAAAATAAGATTTTGGCCAATTTAGAGGGCTTGGTATTAGATAGCTTAAGTTATTTGGAAGTAAGTGGTAATCCCAATTTCCTTAACCTAGAAGGAGCAAGTATAAATGGAGTTAGGGTCTTGAAAATAGAAAATAATGCAAGTTTATCAGATCTGAAAGGGATTGAAAATTTAGAGGGTGTCACAGCCATGTCCATATCCGGAAACCCAGTTCTTATGAATTTAGAATTCATAAAAATTAAAGAAGAAGGAGAGTTGATAATTACTCATAATGATGCTTTAGTAAACTTGTCAGGCTTGGACTCTATAACGAACCTTAATAGCTTTAGAATAAAAAATAATCAATCACTTGTCAGTTTTGATGGACTTGACAATTTAAGTACGTTTCGATTTTGTGAAATAGAAGGTAATCCTGTTTTGGCGGATATTTTCGGATTGAAAAATGTAGTAGCGGAGGGGTTTATAGAATTTCATATAAAGAATAACCCCATTTTAGCGGACTGTAATATTGCATTTATTTGTGAGGCTGTTCAGCAATTTGGACAATTTAATATCAGCGATAATGGTCCTGGTTGTAATGATTCTGATGATCTAGACTGTAGCAATTTTGTTTCTGGAAGGCTGGTCTTTGATTATAATAAAAATGGGGAGATTGACAATGAAGATATCCTTTTGGAAGGAGTACAGGTCAGTTTAACCGATAGAGACGAGAATAAGTATTCTGGGGACGACGGTTTTTATAGATTCTATGTGAACAATGGAGATGAAGTCAATATCTCTTTTGCAGATACATCAATTTGGTCTGTTGTATCTGGAGCTGAATCCTATAGCTTCCAATATAATTCGCAACAAACATCATGTTGCAATTATGACTTTTTATTGGACTATAAAAATAAGTCATACGATGCACTTGTCGATTTGGTGTTGCCAAACCTTCGGTGTAATAGTACGGTCGATCTTAAATTGCAGTACAGTCTTGTAGGTGGGCTTCCTGGAGAAGGAAAGGTTATTCTATATCTAGATTCGCTTTCCGAATTTATTACCGCTCAGCCTTTCCCAACGGCTCAGGAAGGGAATAGACTGGAGTGGGATTTTTCATCTATTTTACCTTTTCAAAAACAATTAATTGATATCACGGTCACTACTCCTGATGAAACGTACGTAGGTGAAAAGTTGGATTATAAAAGTGAGATATATGTTACAGAATTTGGTTCTGAAGCGGCGTACGTCAGTGATATGTCTGGGATAGTATTATGTTCGTACGACCCTAATGATAAGCAAGTACATCCTACCAGTGAGTCAAGTTATACTAGCTTTGATGATAGTACATTGGTATTCACTATTCGGTTTCAAAACACAGGTAATGCAGAAGCTATAGATGTTACCTTGCAGGATACCTTATCTGAATATTTGAATGCTGAGTCACTAAGAGTGATATCTACTAGTCATAGCGCTAATTTGGAAGTTTCCCGAACCAATCCAAATTTTGTCACGTTTAGTTTTCCTTATATCTATTTGGTTGATAGTATGACAAATCCAATTTTATCACAAGGATTTGTGCAGTATAGTGTAAATATCAAAAGTGGTCTTCCTGAAGGAACAGTAATTGAAAATAAGGCACATATTTATTTCGATAATAATCCGAGTATTATTACCAACACTACTCGAAATGAATATTATTTTGATACCGATATGGATGGTTTTCTAAGTTTTGAAGATTGCAATGATGAGGACGCGAGTGTAAACCCTAACTCAATAGAAATTCCTTACAATGGTATGGATGAGGACTGTGATGCGTCTACGCTAGACGATGACCTAGACCAAGATGGTTATGCGCTTGCTGAAGATTGCAATGATGAGGACGCGAGTGTAAATCCTAACTCAATAGAAATTCCTTACAATGGTATAGATGAGGACTGTGATGCGTCTACGCTAGACGATGACCTTGATCAAGACGGTTATGCGCTTGCTGAAGATTGTAATGATGAGGACGCGAGTGTAAATCCAATTGCAGATGAGATTCCAGATAATGATATAGATGAAAATTGCGATGGGATAGTATCAATAACAACAAGTACCGAGGTATTAGCAAATCATAAATTATCATTATATCCTGTCCCCGCTAATGACGTTCTTTCTATAAATGATAAGTCGAACCTAATAGAACGAATAGATATGTATAGTACAGATGGTAAATTAGAGTCGCATGAAAAAATAGGCAAAACAATAAGAGTTGATCATCTGAGCAATGGGTTATATTTCGTCATCTTTTACTCTAGAACCAATGAGATAATAGGTCAACAAAAAATTGTAATTGTTAGATGATAAAAGATAAGGCCCTCTTATGAAATCTATCGCTAACTTTGCATGATAAGATCAGCTTCACTTTGGACAGCCGATCGATTTACTTAGAAGATGAACTTTAAACCAACAAAATAATATACATGTCACTATTTAAAAGGATTTTCGGAAACGGAAATAAAGAATCTGATAAACAGTTAAATAAAGAAATTGAGCAAATAAAATCTGGGGAAATATCCAAAATTTATCCAATATTGAAACCTGGAAATTGGGTCGGAATAGAAGCGGGTGCAATAAAACAAACATTGATTGGCACTCAAGAAGAGCCACAGTTGGTTGTTGGGTTTGGCTATGATACTCCTACTAATTTTGTGTTTCTAATGCCGAAGGATTTAGAAGGAAAGGATCCAAACGAAATACTAAATGATGCATATCGTAATTTGGAAGAGGTACAATCACCAATTGATATTTCAGAAAAATTGGGAGGGAAGGTATTGACCGCTTCGGGAAATGATTTTTCGGCGGAGAAAATATTAAGCAAAACACATATGATGAAAGCGCATGAATTATTAAAGTCTGATGAGCTTTTTGTCTCTATACCTAGAAGAAGGTGTATGATGATCACCTCTAAGTCCGTTGATAAAGAGACGTTGAATATTTTTGCGGCACTTCATAAAAATGCTTGGGAAGATGATTCTTACGGAAACGCTCAAATAATGAATGCATTATTCGTTGTAATTAACGGGAAAATTGATGGATTAATATCATTGGATTAAAAGCAAGATGTTAGCTTGGATTGTATCCTGTATTAAGCATCTTATGGTCCGTTGTATCTACTCCTGAAGTAATATTAGAGTAACTATTTTCTAGTCAATAATTACTTTAAGACCAACACCTATAGAATAAGAATGATATGCTGTTTGTATTATTTCCCTACTTAGTTTCGGGCTTCTTTGATAAGCCATTTTTGTGATAATGTAGGTTCTTTGGGATAGAGGATGTTCTGCTCCAATATTTAAGTTAAGTCCAATTCTACTTTTTAGATCATATGTCGGATTGTCTATGACGATTTTCATCTCGCCTTCCATTATGTTAGCCTCACGACCTTCGTAGGAATTTGCAAAGGCATAGCTAAACCCAACAGAGCTAAAAACATTGGTGTTTCCAAGTGCATAGCGATATCCCACAATCAGTGGAATATTAAAATAAGAATGATAATTGTTATGTCTCACTTTTCTGATTTTCGCATTTGTAATTGTGACGGAGCTACTATAAAATAAAGTGTCACTTGGAGTTAAAAAATAAAATGCCTTATCATATACAACATCATTAGTCTCAAGGCTCAATGTGTCGTTAAATTTGAAGGATTCAGCAATTTTATTGTACTCTAAGCCTGATTCGAATGACCAGCCTGATTGGTGTTGATATCCAAACATGATATCCGTCGAAAGCAAAAGGCGAGTGTTTATAGTTGCGTTGTTTAGCATTAATTGCTTATAGTTTTCTTCAAGATCTTGCTCAATAACAGAACGATTGGTCAACCCAACTTTTCCAATAATACTTGAGAAAAAGAAATTTTTGCCATCGGAAACTAGCTCAGGATCGATATCTTGCTTTTTAGATATAGGGTAGGGGGGAATATCATTTTCGTAGGGAAGAGCTCCTATTACAAACAATGGAAGTTGATCAATAGAGTTGATTCTATTTTGATCTTCTTTAGTGGGAATCGTCAAATTAGGATTGGTGGAAGGGTGTGTCGTAGGGTTAGGTTTTGTGCTGTCTGCAGAT
Source organism: uncultured Saprospiraceae bacterium (assembly GCA_938003955.1). Taxonomy (GTDB): domain Bacteria; phylum Bacteroidota; class Bacteroidia; order Chitinophagales; family Saprospiraceae; genus CAJXUU01. Next base: position 5,254 of record CALKXE010000070.1, read on the forward strand.
CTAACTATAGAGACGGGTTCCTTATTAATAGCTGAAGTAGCTGCGTCTGTTTTTCTAAATGTCGAACTTATGTTTGATGAATTTATGTCTTCGGGCTTTAGGTTTTGGGAAGTTGGTTTTGTAGGTTTTGCGATTTCGACACTGGATAGAGAACGGTTTAATTTTGTTCTTTTATTTTTGTCTGAAGATCGATTGACATTCTGATTAAGTGTTCTTTTGTTTTCTGTTTTGACAGCGTTTTTTGCAGCTGAATTCTTAGTGTTTATTTTGGGATTATTGAAATCAGAAATTACTGAGCTTTCTATTTCTGCTACTTTTTCTGCAGAAGGATTAATGTTTAATATACATACACAAGTAGAAATAAATAGCAATGGCAATAGCAAGAGCCATCGCTTATCAAATCTCGATTTAGGTTGGAATAGTCCCTTTTGGAGGCCATCCAAGAGTTCCTCCTTGTCCCAATCGACTTTATGATTTTTTAATTTATTTTTAAAATGTTCTTCCATCTTCTATCAAAGTTTGTAATGTGTTTGATTTTATAATCAAACATGTCTTTTAGTTATTGTGGCATTATAAGTTTGGTGAGTTTTGATAATCACTGATACTTACTTTGTTAGCCTCCATTCTTGTCTCAATCAGAGCGCGTAATAGTTTTTTTGCTCGGGTCAATTGAGCTCTGGATGCGCTCGCTGAAATGTTGAGTATGTCACCTATTTCAGTGTGCCGATATCCTTCAATGACGTTTAGATTGAAAATAGTGCGACATCCCTTTGGTAACTCTTTCAATAGGTTCAAAATGTCTTCCGCTTCCAATTGCTCAATAATCGAAGTTTCAGTAGATTCCTCCTCTTCAAAAGCCGCTTCACCAGAAAAGATCATTTTCTTATTCTTACGATATTCTTTAAATGAATAATTGATTAAGATACGACTCAACCAAGCACCAAGGTTTCCTTTCTCTTCATCGTATTGATCTATTTTTTTGAATAGGATAAGAAATGTCTCTTGAACTAAATCTTTTGCAGCGGATAGATCATTAGAGTAACGAATAGCAATTGACATCAATTCATCAGCATACAACAAGTACAGCTCTTTTTGAGCTGACCATTCCTGATTTTTACATCGTTTTACTAGTTGTTTTATGTCGGATTTTCTTGTCAAATTATCTTCTTAAAAAATAGATATCACGGAACTTTTAAAATTGAAAAACAGATGCAAAAGCGACAATAAATTGCCTCTTTTGCATCTATTACTTTGTATTTTTATGTTTTATTTTCAGGTCAGAATTACTGAATACGAGCTCTGAAAGTACCTAGTATAATACCTAAAGACACTTCCTCCGAATCCAGAACTTCTCCGCTGACAGTACCTTCTACAAATACTCCATCATTCATGGTTACAGTAGCACTTAATTGGTAGCCGCCCAGACCATTAACTTGTGACCATCCTCCTGAAGAATTTACATTTCGAATAACAGTATTTATATTACATGCATGACTTCCTACAGCAGACCCGTCCAAGAGTATTGTGAATCTGTGTTCTTCCGTCAAGGGATGCTCCGCTTGTTTGAGTACCATCTGGCCATCAGGTAAGATGTTCGCATAGGTAAAGACATCTCCTCCACCAGTTAGGCCACCACCAATCGTATACTTGAGGAATGTATCATCAACATCGCATACTTGCTGATCTGGTACGTCAGATTGCTGTCCAGGGCTATGAGTGATCGTTAATTCTACATATTTTCGAGGATTCTGAGTAGCGACGCTAAGTAAAATTGGATACGCCGTTGATTGACAATCTGGAATATTAAATCCTGAATTACCAGTAGCTTGATAAGTTAGATTTTCTATCTTATAGAAAAGTTCGTAGCCATATAGTTTTGTTTCTGTATCACACTCAGTAACATTGTCTAGATAAACAAGATCGTAGTCAAATGAAAAATCAAAACTTTGATCAACTAATGCACCTATATCAGTGCTTTCAGTGAAGGGCCCCAAAGCAACGACACCATCTCCGCCACATTCCACATTATAATGTAAAAATAATTCTTCATTTGGTAAGGTTGTCATATAAAAACTAGGTAGTTCAGGATCTACCAACGAGTTCCCAATCAATTCGTTATCTGAATTGGTTATATAATACCAAGACTCTCGAGCAGTTGATGGATCTTGTAAATCTCCAGTTAAGGTAATATATGACTCCGCATTTAGAATCGCTTCTCCGTTAATATCTGGATATGTATTTCTTATCATGTTGACGCGCCACAATGGGATTGTTTCACCTTCAACTTGAACTATTAATGGGTAGTATCCTGGTGATTCAAATTGAAAGAATGCTCCTACTGCGGGTATAACCTGCTCAGGGAAACTAATTCCTCCAGTTCTATCCGTGTTGCCTTCCCACAAGGATTCTCCTCCAAACATTAAGTTAACGGATACATTTTGTAGTGAATTGTTATTGATGTAATTCCATTTCTGCAGACTTTCTTCCTCTTGAACACTTACCCTCCATTTGAAATTTATAGTTTCGATTGGTTCGGAAGATGGATTAGTTGTCTCCATTTCTGTTGAGTCAGAATTTTTTTCACATGCAGTAAAAACTAAAGCAAGAAAAAAGAGAGTTAGATAGATATTTTTCATTTTCAATTTGTTTTTTGCGGATGCAATTGATTGGTTCAATAGTATCCAATGTAGGAGAATTAATTTGGTTGATTTCTTACATTTAGATCAACCTTACATTAATACTATCCTTGAAGTTAGGAAAACGCTTGAAAAGGTTTGAGAATTAATTCGTGATTTAGAAATATTTTAAGGCAAAGGCGGTAAACGGAATCGGAATTATCTTCTTTTATTGATAATTTTATGTGCGATATATCAACTAAAATATTAATTTGGAATAGCTACTTATTAGAAGTTCAGCTACATGATTATCTACCGACGATTAATGATCAAATTAACTTGACAATTATGGAGTTAAACAAAAACAATTTAAGTTTTGAGGACAAATCAACTCTAAGAGAATATATTTCGAATAAAATTAAAAAAGCTAACTAGGAACAAGCACAATGTGATTAGATTTGTCATCGCAGCGTTAACTATAAACATCTTAAAGTGAACATTAAAGAATATACAAATTCAATTTTATCATTTTTAGCAAGTCTAATGAGTCTATTCATAATACTTGATTATATGCTTTGGCCCAAAGTAATTAAGGCATCTGATTCACTGCCGATGCAAGGGGATCAATCCAAGATTTACATGTGTGTGTTTCTGTTATTACTAGCTATTCTTTTTCAATGGAAAAGTAAGTCAAAAGAGCAAGTAAACAAGTGGCAAAAAGTCGCATTCATTAACATTGTTTTAGTTGGAGTATTCATGTTTGATCACTATTGTTCGCTTTAATAATTGATTCGCAATAGTGGATAGAGACAACAAGGTGCTACTTCATATTTTAAAGAACAATATATTAGATCTCAAATTCAATTATGAATAATCAAGCAAACACAGTTACTATTGAATTAGAAATTCCAATTAAAGCTGATATTGGTTTTGTCTGGAACTGTCTTCTTGAAGATATGGGGATATGGTGGAGAAAGGATTTTTATACCAGCCCTAAGACTGAGAGCTTTATCATAGAGCCTTTTGTTGGAGGAAGGATGTATGAGGATTATGGTGGAGGAAATGGATTGCTTTGGGCAAATGTAATGGTATTGGATGCACCTCATAACCTTGAGTGGAAAGGCCATCTATCTCCAAGTTTTGGTGGTCCAGCAATCACTTTCATGAAACTTTCATTGACAGAAAGAGAAGGAGTAACGATTTTGTCAGTAAAAGATACAACTTTTGGAAACGTAACTGAGAACTCAAAAGATCAACTCACTTCTGGTTGGGAAATGCTCTTTGAAGACACTTTTAAGAAATATGTGGAGTCTAAAAAGTAATATTATGAAAATATAATATCTTACTAAATTGTTCTTAATTTCGCATACTTCCTTAGGGATAAACATGAAAAGAAATAACTGATGAAACCATTATTAATATTTGCAATAATTTCTCTAGGATATTCTGGATTTGGACAAGTTGAGCTTAAGGCGGATGGGCCAGGAGATACTTATGGACTAATCACTTCAGTATTCGCCCCTAATCATAATCCCATCGAAGTTCCAGATTGCAACCATGAAGAATTTGGTGATCATATAGATGAGGTCTTTGACAACGAATTAAATACTAATGTTTTTAGATTCTATATACATACTGAACCTGATAATGATAGGTGTCTCAACTTTGACAGGCAAAGAAATGAGATAAAAACATATGACCAATCTCCAGACAATCTACTAGGAGTAGAGGATGAGAAAGTAGTTTATAAGTGGAAGTTTAAATTGGCAGCAGGATTTCAATCTTCACCGAACTTCACGCACATACATCAATTAAAATCTGTGGGTGGCGAATTAGCAAGTATGCCTATGTATACACTAACCACACGAAAGGGGAGTCCTGATAAACTAGAATTGCGCTATGCAGAAACAGATGATGCAAACACCCTACTAAAAACAGATTTGGCACCTTTTATAGATACTTGGTTGGATGTTACCGAGACGATCACTTATGGTGTAGCCGGCAAGTACCTAATAGAAATTAAAAGAATAAGTGATGGCCAAGTCTTATTTGAGTATTCCAATGACTCGATTATAAACTGGAGGCCCAATGCCGACTTCGTTAGACCTAAGTGGGGTATTTATAGGAGCTTGCTAAATGCTGGTGACCTTAGAGATGAAACGGTATTATTTGCAGACTTTAGTGTAGAGGAAAAAGATATAACATCATCAGAGGATATAGAATTACAAAACGAATCCAAAATCACTTTTTCTAATCCAATAAAGAACTCCATCTACATTACAGATGTCTCTCAAGAAATCGAAAGGATAAAGATTTATAGTTTGGATGGCACAACAGTTCTTGATAAATTTATTAACTCCCAAACAGAAATAATAGTTGATGTTTCTTTATTAGCTCAAGGAGGGTATATTCTAAATTTTATAGGGAACAAACTAAATCAATCAGAATTGATCGTGATCGATTAGATACAGGAGATAGATTCAATTACAGTTTAGTTCCTTAGTCGTAGTATCGATTTATAGATCATAATTTGCATATTTCTCAAATGTAAAGTATATTTGACATAATGTAAAGTAGACTTTTCATGTAAATTTTAGAAATGGATCAGAATATACAGCACATAGCGGACGAGCATAAACGACTATTCAAAATTATAAACTTTCGATTACCAAATCAATTTAAAAAGATCGGAATAATAGGAGCGGTTATAATCTTGTTCTTGTTATTGGGGTCCAAATTCATAGGGATTAATACATTAATCGCTAAAGATGTATTAAGGACTTTAGTACTATTATTCCTTCTATTAGCATCTTTGAGTAAAGACAAATTGGAGGATGAATATAATCTACATATTAGATTTCAATCTTATGTACTTGCCTTCGTTATTACCGCTACTTATGCAATAGTGATTCCTCTAATAGCCATCTTGTTTGATGTTTTAATCACTAATATTACAGGAGATGGGAATATCAACTTTCATGAGATTTCTGCCTTTGAAGTTCTTTTTATTTTAATGGGTATGCAATTACTATTCTTTGAAACTCTCAAAAGATTTGGACGTGTATAATAGATTAAAAATTGAAAGAGCCGAACTAAGTCTAACGCAAGAGCAATTGGCGAAGATGATAGGCGTTTCCAGACAGACGATAAATTCTATTGAAAAAAATAGATACATACCGTCTACAGTTCTCGCATTAAAACTATCTAAATTATTCAAAAAGCCAGTCAATGATATTTTCCTTCTAGAGGAAACTGATTGACTGATGGATGACCCCATATTATGTTATAATCGAATTTTAGTCTAAATAGGGATTGACATATATCTGAAGACATTAATTTATCCATTCATCAAACGATATTTTTAGTTACTTTACAGGAGTTAAAAAGCTAAAATTATTACATATGCTCAATTCTCAAACGATCACATATTACGCAGCTAATTTTTGTTCAAAGAATGTTTAGTATCGGATATGATATAGGCAGTTCATCTATCAAGGCATCTTTATTAGATCTTGATAGTGGTCAAGTGATTAGGCTTGTTTCTTATCCAGACACTGAAATGGAAATGATAGCTGCCGCTGAAGGTTGGGCGGAACAAGACCCTAATCAATGGTGGAATGCTGTATGCACGGCCACAAAAAATATATTAGCTAGCACGAATATCAAAGCTGAGCAAATCAAATCCATAGGGATTGCATATCAAATGCATGGGCTAGTCTTGGTAGATGAAAATCAGAACGTGCTTCGTCCTTCAATTATTTGGTGTGATAGTCGTGCGGTTGAAATAGGAAATAAAGCGCTTCAAGAGATAGGAAGTGATTATTGTTTTGGGCATTTATTAAATTCCCCTGGAAATTTTACAGCATCAAAACTAAAATGGGTACAACAAAATGAGCCTAGAACGTATGACAAGATTCACAAGGCGATGTTGCCTGGTGATTTCATTGCAATGAAACTATCAGGGGAAATTAATACGACTGTTACTGGATTGTCAGAAGGTATATTTTGGGATTTTAAAAATCATACTTTAGCAAGCTCGTTATTGGATTATTATAAAATTGATGCTGACTTACTTCCCGACATTGTAGAGAATTTTAGCGAGCAAGGAAAGCTGTCAAAAAAAGCTGCATTGGAAACGGGTCTGCATGAAGGCACTATAATTTCTTATCGCGCAGGGGATCAGCCTAATAATGCACTTTCATTGAATGTTTTAAAGCCTGGAGAGATTGCAGCTACAGGTGGAACTTCAGGTGTTGTGTATGGAGTATCCGATGTTATAAAGTTTGATAATCAATCGAGAGTAAATGGTTTTGCTCATGTAAATCATAGCAAGGACTCAACTCGAATTGGACAGTTGTTGTGCATAAACGGAGCGGGAAGTCAATATGCGTGGATTAGAAAGCAAATGACAAACAGTCTTATGACTTACGCCGATATGGAAGCAGTTATTTCAAATATACCAATAGGTGCTAATGGACTACGAATTATGCCGTTTGGAAATGGATCCGAAAGAATGCTTAATAATAAGCAGATCGGAGCACAATTCAATAATGTCCAATTCAATACACATACAAGAGAACACTTTTATCGTGCGGCAATAGAGGGCATTGCATTTTCCTTTGTTTATGGTGTCAAAATATTAAAAGAATTGGGCATCAATCCCAAAAGGATGAGCGTCGGAAATGATAACCTATTTCAATCTCCGACCTTTTCGAATACGCTTGCGAATCTATTAGACTGTTCTATTGAAATGATAGAAACGACCGGAGCTACTGGTGCTGCAAAAGCAAGTGGTCTTGGGATTGGTCATTATGCAAACTTAAACGAGGCAATCTCTAATAACAAGATAATAAAAGAGTTTTCGCCAACAGGTCAGAATGATGCGTATGGTTTGGCTTATGAGAATTGGGAAAGCTACTTGGCCAAACTAATCACGACATAGGTTGATTGGTTAGTTAATGAGAAGGGAACAGTCCATAAATTGATATAAAATATAAAAAAGCAATTAATGAATTCATATTTTAAAGACATTAAGAAGATCAAATTTGAAGGGCGAGAATCTAAAGATCCGTTAGCATTCAGATGGTATGATGAGAATCGTATGATCCGCGGAAAGAAGATGAAAGATCACTTCAAATTTGCAATTGCTTACTGGCATTCTATGTGCGGAGGCGGCGGAGATCCATTTGGCTCGCCCACAAGACCGATGCCATGGTTAGCTGCAACAGACCCTATCGAGAGTGCGAAAAACAAGATGGATGCGGCATTCGAGTTCATTACTAAGATTGGAGCACCGTATTATTGTTTCCACGATATCGATCTTATCGATGAAGGAGATTCGATAAGCACATATGAGCATAGGATGGACTTAATTACAGACTATGCTAAACAAAAGCAGGAAGAGACTGGAGTGAAATTATTGTGGGGTACTGCAAATCTATTTTCTCATCCAAGATATATGAATGGAGCGAGTACTAATCCAGATTTTAATGTGGTAGCACGCGCAGGTGTACAGATCAAAAGAGCCATCGATGCCACTATCAAATTAGGTGGAGAGAACTATGTTTTTTGGGGTGGGAGAGAAGGCTATATGTCGATTCTCAATACTGATATGAAAAGAGAGGTTGATCATTTGGCACAATTCCTACACATGGCAAAAGACTATGGTAGACAGAATGGTTTCAAAGGTTCTTTTCTGATCGAGCCAAAACCTATGGAGCCATCTAAACATCAGTATGACTTTGATGCCGCCACTGTAATCGGCTTTTTAAGAGAATATGATTTGATGGATGACTTCGCTATAAACTTGGAGGTCAATCACGCCACGCTTGCGGGCCACACAATGGAACATGAGATGACGGTAGCTGCGTCAGCTGGTATGCTTGGTAGCATGGATGCCAACAGAGGAGACTATCAGAATGGCTGGGATACAGATCAGTTTCCCGTTGATATCTACGAATTGACCCAGATCATGATGGTGTTTTTAGAAGTAGATGGATTCACAACAGGAGGAATCAATTTTGATGCAAAAATAAGAAGAAACAGTACTGATTTTGAGGATCTATTTATTGCTCATGTTTCTGGAATGGATTCCTTTGCAAGAGCCTTGGTTATCGCCGATGATATCCTTAAGAACTCTGGTTACGCTGAGATGAAGTCAAAGAGGTATGAATCTTTTGATAGTGGAAATGGGAAGTCTTTTGAAGATGGAAGGCTCACACTAGAAGACCTATATAATATCGCCAAAACAAATGGAGAACCGAAGAAAATAAGTGGTAAGCAAGAACTATATGAACAAATCATAAACATGTATATTTGATTTTACGTTTTTCTATATTTGATCGCAGGTTCCATCGTTTGATGAGACATATTTTAAACAGACAAAGAAGTTAAATTTATGAGAATATTACTAGTTATTTTATTTGCATTTATTGCACAATTTGGCATAAGTCAAGATGCCTACCATACTGATTTGGTAGAATGGCTTAATGCAAATTATGGCATAGAAAATCCAGAATTCTCTCTCGCAAATAATGAAGCTACTGTTATATCAAACATGACTATTTACGGTGGGTCGACTGTATCAGTAATGGATGCTTCTAACTTTAATTTTTCAAAGGTTTCTACTATTAATGTACCCAGTGCTTCAGATAATCAATGGGAGTCCGGATATAATACAGGAAATAAGATAGCGATAGAAAACGGAGATATTGTTTTAATTGCATTTTGGGCTAAACGAAACAGTAGTGGTTCAGAAGTTTTCTTTTTCTCAGAAGATTCTAATGACTTCGATAAGGAGTTTTATTTCTCTTTTGGACTGACGCCTGACTGGACACAGTATTTCATGACGTTCGAAGCTAAACAAGATTATCCAGTCAATAGAATGACTGTAGGATTTCATCTCGGGTCTATAGCTCAGAATTTCGATGTAGCGGGTTTTACAATGCTTAATTATAAGAAGAACTATGAATTGGATGAAGTGCCATCAAGCTTCGAAAATGGATCTTATGGAGGCAGTGAAGCTGATGCTGATTGGCGAGCTCCTGCCAGTGAAAGAATAGAAGAATTAAGAAAGTCCGATCTTGAGATCAGAGTGGTAGACGAAAATGGAGAAGGAATAGATGGAGTAGAAATAAAGCTAGAAATGCAAGAGCATCTTTTTGGGTTTGGATCAGCATTTGTGACTTGTCGGTTTCCAGGGAATAATTGTTACGATGCTACTTATGTGGAAAAAGTAAGTAATCTTGATGGTCAAGGTCATGGGTTTAATGTAGGAGTAACAGAGAATGCAGTCAAATGGGATGCATGGGAAGAAGAGTGGCTTGGTACTCCGACAGAAACGGCTAATGCAATTGAATATCTGCATGATAATGGAGTCACAATGAGAGGTCACACATTAATTTGGCCAGGCTTTAGTAATATGCCTAACGATATTCAACAAAATCAAAATGACTTAGCTTACTTGAGACAAAGAATAGATGAACGGATCGAAACAATGGTTAATCATCCAAAATTAAAAGATATCATCAGAGAATGGGATGTGCTCAACGAGGTTACAGTAAATAGAGATCTAGAAGGAGCTTTTCAAAATGATGCTAATTTTGTTTCGGGAAGGGAGATCTATCAAGAAATATTCGAAAAGATAAGAGCATTAGATCCAGAGCTGAAACTATATATGAATGACTATGTAGTGCTTTCTGGAGGAGGATCTAGTTCCACTGTGATAGAAAGATATAAGTCATTTTTGACAGAAATAAATACGAGTACACAACCAATGGATGGCATCGGCTTCCAATGTCATATAGGGAGCAATCCTACTTCTATCTATAAGTTACAAGAAGTATTGGATGAGTTTTATGCGACATATAATGTTCCAATCAAAATCACGGAGTATGATCTTAATGAATTAGTCAATGACGAAGATGCAGCAAGTTATCTTTCCGATTTTTTGACGATGGTATTCAGCCATGAAGCTGTAAATGCATTTATCATGTGGGGGTTCTGGGATGGAAATCATTGGAAGGCCAATGCACCAATGTTTGACGAGGATTGGTCACTCAAGCCCGCTGGTCAATCTTTTATTGACAAAGTATTTGGAGAGTGGTGGACAAATGAAACGGTGCAGAGTGATGCTGATGGATATGCAACAATAAGGGCATTCAAAGGAATACACAAGATCACCGCTACCAAAAATGGAAAAACTAGAATAGTCCAAGTATCATTGGATGATGACGGGGATGTACAGTTGCTATTAGAAGGAACAAACAGCACTAACGATTTTTCTGAAGCGGATTTTTTATTAACTCCCAACCCTATGGCAAACGGATATTTCATGATTTCATATCCAGAAGAACTTGGAGTTGTAGACCTTAGCATTGTTAGTATGGATGGAAGAATAATCAATAAGTTGTCTAATGTGAGGTCAAACATAAAGACAGAGTTGGCGCTTCCTTCAGGTTTATATCTGATGAATATTACGTCTGATTCAGGTGGATTTGTGAAGAAGTTTGTAGTGGAGTAGGAGAGGTAATATAAATGATATAGAACACCCGGTCAAGCAATTTGGCGGGGTGTTTTTGTTTTGTGTGGATGTATTACTGTTAGTATAATTGATCCCTATAATGTATGAGCGTTATCAATCACTATTTTAAGGTAGAAACCTTATTACTTTTTTATATTTCCTGGTATATATGTGTGTATTAGAAACAATTAAGGATACGCTAAGCTAAATGATCATTAGATACTGCATTCTGTATCCTGAAGGGAAAGTAAACTTGAAGATCAATGATGTAAAGTTAAATGAAGCCTTCTGATTTATTAGTTGTTGGAGTACACTATAAAGTTGTTAAAATTTCTATTTCGACTACTTTAGAAACCAGGGAATCTAAATGAATCATTTTTATTTAGAGGCATCAGCAAGTGTTAATCGCCTTGATAAATTAGAAAAGATTAATGCGTTTACGATAAATTACCAAAAATGAAAAATTTTAAATTATTAGTTGTCTTATTATTGTTTTTTCAATCAATGCTACAAGGGCAAAAAGGAAGCTCACATCATGAAGAAGCACGCCCAGAAGTTTATTTTGATTTTCATGCTTCAACAATAGACCTATGTGATGAAACCAAACATGTCTATCTTGAGTTTTATACTGATTCTTATTATGGAGCGGATGAAAATGTAGAGAGTCCTATCAAAAAAATGAAAGTCTATCCAACAAATGAACCTCAGAAAAGGCAAATATTGAAAGAGGGAAAAGATGTTGAATTTTTTAATTTGAGGCCAAACAAAAATGAAATTCCATTTACAATTGTAGCTTTTAATGATAAAAATGAGAAGCTTTTTCAAAGTGAAATTACAGTAAATACAGTTAAGGAGAAAGGGGTAGTTGATGTAACTGAAAGATTGGATGGCTACCTTGATAAATTTGTTGGTTCAAATTCATCTTTATTTACTTACTTCTGCGGTAAAACGGTTAGCAAGGTTGAGCTACTAGCGTTTTTTCAAGATTTTCTTGAATTATCACCTGTTGAGATGTGTGCTATGATCGATAAGTATGAATTGTACACAAACAGTTCTTTTAGCAACTGGATGGAAGGTAAATGGGTTTGGCAACTATGTAATTTGCTAGAGGAATATCAAAATTCATTAATAAGTGGTGGAGATGATGACCCAGCAGAGGAATCAGATTGTGTCTGCAATCTTATACGAACTAAATCTAGTGCATTGAACGTCGGAACAGGTTCTGCAAATACGAATCCAACAGAGGATTGTGAATTTTACACCCCGAAATTAACAGGGAAAAATTATGATCCTGATGGTGCGGATGGTGATGACGATCTGATTTTATCTACTGGTAGATTTGGGGCGGCAAAAGCGGGAACTGTAGAGCTATTTTATGATGGTTCTGATGACTCACCAGATTGGGAAGCGGGAATGAAACAGGGATGGAGTACTTTACGTTACAGATCAGTTTGTGTAGATCCAAATACGATAGATCCTGATATTAGTAATTGTGCTACATGCCAGAAGAAGGTTAATATAGAATATGGGTATTATTCAAGTGTAGATTTATTTGCTCAAAGGTTATCTTGTTTTGCATGTCCTGAAAAAGCGGAAGTCACAATTGAAGACTGGGCTATGTTAGTTGTTCAAAATGGGGATGAAGTAACAGTAGTTGATTCTGATGCGAAAAGATTTCAAGCTATATGTGGTTTTGATCCTAACGACCCAACAATTGATAGCCTACTTACAAACTTGCCCGATTTAATACAAGCCATAGGATTGGCAATAGCAAAACCAAATGCTGAGACTGTAATTGCTGCTTCGGCAGAGCTAATTGAATTTATGGAAAATTCTATATTGGAAACTTCATGTGCAACACACTTGGTAGATGAATATACTTCGTTTGCTGGGGATACAACATTTCTCTTAAATCCTGGAGAGCAGTTAAAAGTTACATTGGTTTCGAACGCTAAGTTTGGTGGAAAGATTGTAAACCATGGAAGAGCAATAGGAAGCATCAATTCTGATTTTTATTTAACTGGTGTTTTGACTACTATTCCTGATTCTGCAGGAGGAGTGCCGGAATATTGTGAGTGTGAAAAAATTGCTTCATATGCAGTGGGGTCGTTAGAACCGTTTACTCCAAGTTCAGATTTTATCGTAGATGAACCGTCTAATGGCCAAGTAAATTGGTCAGAAATATTCCTGAATAGCCCATTCAATCTAGCAACAATGCAACAACTCGTTGGATCTTTTGTAGGTACTGCAGGTGATTGGGGAGATGCATTTGAGCTAGCAGGATGTTGTGATGTTGTTATTCCATGTCATTCAGACTGTGTATTCTTAACAGGATGTGGAGATGATTTAAGACCTGACCGAGCATCTAATAGTTCTAAAACGTTAGTTATTGAACAAGAAGATAATGAATCAACAGAGCACCTAACAAAATCACCAAATGACAATATAACTACTACATTAGATGAAATAATGACTAGGAGCATTGTGAAAAATACTAAGTTGAAAATAGTTTCTGATGTGAAGGTTTTTCCCAATCCTGTATCGGATACTAAATATTTGTCAGTTGTTCTAGAACCACAATTTCAAATAACGAAACTAAACGTTTTTGATATAAATGGAAGCTTAGTGAATGTGAAGACAAACCTTGAGAAGAACACTGCAAAGATCGATGTAGATCATCTTAGTGATGGAATGTATGTATTAGTCTTTGAAGATCAAAAATCAAAAATTTATTTACACAAATTTATAAAACTATGAAACAAAAACTTTTAGCTGGCTTAATACTTTTAATATGTATAATTAGCCAAAGTTGTACTACTGATTGCTCTAAAGAAACACAATATCATCCCGACTGCGGGTGCCCTTCTGACAAAACTGTATTCGACGAGACTTGTATTAATTCTGGCAACTATACTTTTTATTCGGGTTTGGTGGACTTTTATTGTTTTCAAGACTCTATTGCGATCGGGATCGATAATGTAGAAAAAAAAGCGATTTTGTGGCATACAGAAAATGGGGGATTTGGTTCTACTGGTCCAATTACTTATTCTGTAGTTAACGGAGATGGGTTTTCAGCTAATGAATGTACAGTTGATGGCTTTCTTAGAAGTACATTTTTAATCTTCGAAGATAAATCTACAATTGACGATCTTCCATCCAAAATCAATTTTGATCTATATTTGAAAGAATCAGCAATTTTTGGATCAAGTACAATTGACAGTACTCAATTAACAGTATCAAGAATATAGGCTGAATTAATGAGAACATTTGATGAAACGGAAGCCAGTCCTACTGGGCAATTACGTTTGATTGTTCAGAGCGTATATCTGGAATAAGTCAATACCAACTTTTTTTTGATACTGATGATGAATTATTGGATACAGAAAGCTTTGTCGAAATTGAGAATTTTGAAATGGAGAGAGAGAATGGAGAAATTAACTACGATATTACATTCATCATAGAAACTTACTTATATGATCCAAATTGTATTCGTAATTGCAGACGAGAGAAGCTTGAAGCAGAGTGGAGGGCTATTTTTTCTTTACCAGAAAAATAACTGAAGTTTTAAGAGAATGAAATATTAAGAGCGCCTTGACCTTATTGGTCAGGGCGCTCTATTTGTTTGTCATTTAATAGCTTTTAGATTAAAAAGTTACCTTCGCGCGATGTGGATGTATCTAGGTTTAATGGCGGCTCTTTTTCTTGGACTACATAGTCTGTGTAAGAAGCATGCGGTACAAGGAAATGAAGTGTTTCCTGTACTGTTAGGCACTGTGTTAAGTGGTTTTTTGTTTGTTGCAGGATTCTATTTGATTTCTATCATATATCCTGATTATGCAGCGGCTAATGGCTACGAATTTCAACAGATCACAGCCAAAGAGCACGGGTTTATATTTTTCAAATCTATGTTAATGGCTGGTTCATGGATATTAGCCTATCAAGCGCTTAAGCATCTTCCGCTTACGATTGTAACTCCCATTAGAGCTGCAGGACCTTTTTTTACTTTTATTGGAGCTATATTCATCTATAATGAGAACCCTAATTTTAATCAATGGATTGGCTTTTTCTTGATTATCTTTTCTGTAATTCTATATTCTCGTATTGGTAAAAAGGAAGGCATAGATTTCAAAACCAATAAATGGATATTTGCTATTATTGGAGCTACTTTTCTCGGAGCCAGTAGTGGCCTGTATGACAAGTTTTTGATTCAAACGATCAACTTAAATCCGCAGACATTGCAGTTTTGGTTTTGTCTGTATACAATCCTTATTTTGCTCGTTATATTAAGTATAACGTGGTTTCCATTTGCTGAAAAAAGAAGTGCTTTTACATTTAGATGGACAATAATAGCGGTTGGTGTTTTATTACAAGCTGCGGACTATTTTTACTTCAAAGCTTTACAAGATCCAGAGGCTTCGATTATGCTACTTTCGGCAATCAAGCGAAGTCAATTAATTATTACAGTTTTGATTGGTGGGCTGCTATTTAAAGAGAAGAATAAACGTGAAAAACTAATTCCTCTAGCCGGTATACTGATTGGAGTATTTTTGATTTTGTATTCTTAGATTAGCGGTACAATACTCATTTGTTTTTATCCATAAATTTAAGTTCCTTCAGAAAAAAGACTCTATGCGCTTTAAAGTACTCTTTGCAATAGTTTGTTTGACTTTATTACAATCATGTAAGACACAACAGCTGAGTCAAAAAAAACAGTACGTAAAGACGGCAAAGTCATCGAACGATAAATTAGCTGATCTATTCGATAAATATGAAAATGAGCATCAATTGTTTTCTGGTCTGATGGTCGTAGATGCAGAGTCAAATGACATACTATTTTCACAAAATGAAGATAAATATTTTACTCCAGCCTCAAATACAAAGCTATTCACTTTATTAGCGGCACAACATTACCTATCTGATTCAATCCCAGCGTTACTGTATTCTGAACAAGGCGATAGTCTAATCATAAGCGGCACAGGTGATCCATCATTTTTAACTAAGAATGATGTTGATAGTGTTGCGTTTCATTTCTTGACTCAAACAAATAAAAGAATCTATTTGAATGATTCTCAGATGACAACAGGGAGGTTTGGTTCAGGGTGGTCATGGGATGATTATCCTTATTATTATCAAAAGGAAAATAGTGACTTTCCTATTGCTGGACAAGCCACGCGTATAACATGCCATCCTGACAGCAGTGATGTAGATATATCTCCTAGGTTTATGGAGCGTTATTTTAAGACGGATTTGACTGCAAAGCAATTTTTATCCAGAGCTGAATTTTCGAACCTGATCACTATTAATCCAATGCATCAGCCAAGCTATGCAAGAGAATATGAGATACCTTTTTACCAAGATGCTAGTTTTAGAATATTGGCGCTCAGTCAATTGTTAGGTAAAGAAATTACTGACTTAAGAGGGCCTAGTGCTCATATCTTTGAAACATTATACCAGACGAACAGTGATTCTCTATACAAGGAACTTATGCTAGCTAGTGACAATTTTGTTGCTGAGCAGTTGCTTTTTCTGATAGGAAGTAAACTGGAGATGGAGTTTAATACTAAAAAAATCATAAGAAGAATTTTAGAAGGGGAGGCGTTTGACTCTCTACCTGATCGCTCAAGATGGGTGGATGGTTCAGGCTTATCCAGATATAACCTGGCTAGTCCTAGATCAATGATTTGGGTTTTAGAGCAATTAGAAGAACACCTCACTGGTGACCAAATTCAAAGTTGGTTTCCTTCGAGTAACCATCTAGGAACCCTGCCCAAAGGGCTAAATGGGCTAAGCTTACATGCAAAAACAGGAACACTTAGTAATAATTTTTGCTTAAGTGGTTATCTTACCACTTCAAAAGGAAAGAGACTAAGGTTTAGTTGGATGAACAATCATTTCATGATCTCAAAAAACAAACTTGTTGAGGATATGGCAAAGCTTTTGTTATTTATTCAAGAGGAATTTTAAATTCCTGGTATTGATCAAAACTTGTAATGTTATGATAAGAATTATATTTTTTGCTGTTATTGTTGGAGTCGTAATGTTTCTAATAAAATTAGTGGTGTCTTCTAGAGGCTCTAAATTCTGTAACAATTGTAATGGCGAAGGCTACTGGAGAGGCACAAGAGGTGAAAGGAATCCTTGCAAATCATGTAACGGTACGGGTAGAAATATCAATTAAAAGAAACTCGGAATCTAGACCAATTTCATTTATCAAAATTGCGGTTAAAACAAAAGAGGGATATTCAGGGGTAAGCTAAATTTGTCAAGAGGGAAAATGATGTATTGTGAATATTGGCATTTAGATTTTTAGGAAATAATTGATTAAAATCCGTTAAGAAGCTCTAAACAGCCCACGAATGTACCATTCGCTACACTGTTCAACGACTGTTTGAACGCAGTGAGTTTTAGAGGTTTAGATAAGAGTGGCTTACGCAGTAAACGCGCGTTTAATTTTAGTTGATTATTTGCGTTAAGAAAATCTTCAAGCCATGGGACAAGAGATGGTACAAGGGATGGTTTTCGAAGAAAACACCCGATGCGCAGCAAACACTCGATTTTTGTTTCGTTTTTGACCAAAGGTTTGCGCTAGTAAGCGCTGTGGCTAAGCCAAAATGAAAGCCCAAGCGGCGAGCTGAAAGTTCCATTGAAAAATATTACTTCGTATTTATGTATAATCATAGAAAAACAGTGTTTTTTTTAAGAAGTAAATAACCGATTAATCTTATAATTAAAGGAGATTCAGTACTACGGAATATCCCCAAATAGGACTTATTCAGATATGCTAAGATCTATGAAGTGCAATAGAATCAAATTAGCACGCCTGAATAACTATATTTATAATCAATCCGCCAATTTACCGGATAGAGACATTATTTGAAGTTCCAATCTTTTCATCTCTCTAAGAATAGCATTTTTGTCCATCTGCATCCAGGCATAGACTTTAAGCATGCAAACACTCGACAAACTTATTAAACCACCAAGTCCCCATTTGATTAATTCTTCAGATGACTCAACCTTAAAGAATTGGACAATACAGTAGATAAACAATCCTAAAAAGGCAATAGTCATAATATTGGTGACAATTAGAAACCAAGCATTTTTTCCTTTGAATAAACCGAAAACCATGTCAAAAAGGTTCTGCTCCTCTAGAGAATCATAAAAAGCGGCTTCTTCTTTTGATAAGGTATCTTTGATTAATCGATCAATTTCTTCTGTATTGTCTTTCATGATTTATTATTTTTATTACTTAAATTCTCCGATGCTTGCGTCGGGGTTATAAAATAAATGTTATTTGCATAAAAACGCCTAATCAAAAAAAAGATCCAATTTCCGACCTTAAGGATTGATTTTTTTTTGTGATTGTGCCATCCTCTTGCGATGGGGTAGTCATATTAGGATCTTTTTTACTATTGATTTTAATTTTTCTCGCGCCTTGAATAATCTAGACTTTACCGTGCCAGGAGGAATTTGTAAAAAAGCACTTATTTCATTAATGGAATATTCTTCAGAGTAAAACAACCTAATAATATCCTGTTTTTGTTTAGGCAATTTCTGAATGGCTTTAAGCAATGCTTTTTGAATATGTTTATCATTATCACTTATTGACAGTGTACTATATTCTATTTTTCCACAGGCCTCTGTATTTTCACTTTCTTTATTTCTCCTTTTTATAGCGTCAATTGCTTTTGTGTAAATTATCCGATTTGCCCAACTTTTAAAGCTATCTTGATTTTGCAAAGTGTGTAATTTGCTAATAATAATAATCCAACTTTCTTGCGCAATATCTTTAGCTCTCTCTTTATCGTTTATAACCCAATATGCTTTTTCACAAAAGATCTTATGATATCGCTTCACCAATGTTGTTAATACAGAAGTATCACCCTCAAGGTATTGTTGAATTAGAAAACGATCAGAAGGGTTTTGTCTATTATTCATTTTAATAAAAACGGAGTTTCATTCTCAAGACTAAGAAATAATATAAAGGTTCACTTTTTAAAGTGTATTATTTCTGTAATTCTATTTTACTATTAGAAAATAAATATAGGAATTAGTGGAAATGAATAAATAGATTTAATGAAAATAGAGACTGTCTCTAATTTTAAGACAGCCCCTTTTTTCTACTTTATTTATGAAGAAACTTGTTCGAAATTACTTTGAAATGGACGTTCTGCAATTCGTTACTGTACAGTACAACACCTTCTCTGGATACTTCAGACAATGAAGAGTGACTTTCAGCATATATCAAAAGATCATCCACAGACATTGGAAGACTGAAGGATCTATCTAGAACTGGTACAGTGGTTAGTTCTAATTGCTTACAAAGTTGCACCATTTCATCAATGTTAAAATATTTTCCTTCTCGGATATCAAATATTTTGAAAACTCGAAAATCATTATTATTCAATTTGTAGATGTTTCTTTGAATACCTAGGCCTATCATCTCACCTTGGATTGCAATACTTTTGCCGACTGATTCAAGCTTATTTGGAATATTATTTTTTTTTGCAACACTCCAGAGTGTATTCTTATCACTTTCTAATAATTCTAAGTTTCGAGAACAAACACCAAAATGACCTTCATGAAAGTAGTAAGTGCAACTAGAACCATCAAGCTTTTCAGTTACAGTATACTTTTGAGTCTTCAGGTCCGTATAGTCCATGTTCTGTACTCTCTCCTCGTCCGTCTTAACAATGAAAGACGGGAAGTCCCCATATACTTCTCCGTTAAGGTTAGCGGGTAAGGGCCTTTCATATTTCATTATTCCTAAAATGTCTGTCACGTCTTCGCCTTTTTTGTATTTCTTATCGGAAGGAAGTACATCGATAGGCATGAGTAATCCTTGTGATAGAATTCCTCTTAAACGAATGGTTTTTAATCTAAATCCTTCATAAATTCCCATTTTTTTAAAAGACGACTTTCGAAGGAATTCAAAGTCTGGTTTAATAGGTAAAAAGGAATCAATCTCACAATAGATAACCATGTCACCTTTTTTGTATTTGCCTATTCCATCAATTACATTCCAGCCATCAACTTTATATATTGCTAGTTTGTCAGCGTTAGGGTGATCTTTTACGTCAGTAATAAATCTTACGGAAGCTAATTTTCTCATGTCAATTTTATTTAATTGGTTAATAATCGCTGATATACCATCTGTAATACCATTTCTATTTTAGTTTGTATCTAATCATAATGGAGTAATGCAGATACATATTGAAAGTTGAT
Source organism: uncultured Saprospiraceae bacterium (assembly GCA_938003955.1). Lineage (GTDB taxonomy): Bacteria > Bacteroidota > Bacteroidia > Chitinophagales > Saprospiraceae > CAJXUU01. The sequence goes on from CALKXE010000070.1 coordinate 25,612, forward strand.
TATGGAATAACCGACATCTGCAATAGTACTCGGAATAAGTATCGTGCACTATGTCGACCAGACTTAATTTTGGCTTTCCTTTTGGATCCAGCGTTTCAATTAAAACGAAAACATTTATGTGAATCACACAAGCATTTGAAACATAAATTCTGCAGAATCATGTCATTAAATATTGTCTCAGAAAACAGCTAATTATAAAAGATAAATATACTTTCGATTAGTAGTTGTCCAATGAGATCTAACAACTACTTAAAATAATTATTAGATATGATGGCCTATGGCAATGGCTTGCTCAATAAAAAGCTGATTCGCTTTTATCGAGGAATTTGGAGAATTTATCTCCACACTATTGCTATATGTATCGTATATTTTCATTTACAACGCAAAGATATAATTTAAAACTAGTATTATGTTATTCTTTAATAGTAGACGTGAGTTCTCCACCTGTTTTGAATTATGGGTGTTTTCTTTTTACTATCATTGTAGTAATTCTATTGTTACTTCTCGGGATGGAAATTGGAAGTCTGTTACTGTATGGTATGGCGCTGGTTATCAGTAGAATAGTGCCTCGATTTAGATGTAGTATTAGTGAGCTGCGTCGCCCATACAGAGTATTCGTAAATTGAGTCATAGCTACATTTTATATGACGAAAATCAACTAACCATCTTATAACTACCATGATAGAAGAAACAAAATTCATATCTTGGTATTCTAAACTGAATAATATCAATCAGTTATAGTAATTACGAAACTAAAATGAGGTCTATTATCTTCCTTTTTAGCATACTGTTCCATTTGTCATTAAGTGCTCAAACTAATGAAAATACTATTATACCATATCTATGTGACACTGATAAATATGGCATTGCTGACTTGGAGTCGGGTAATCATTCTGAATGCATATTTGACAATTTGTCAAGTAGTAATTTAGGAGTTACACTTGGTGAGCTAAATGGTGATATGGTTTTTGTGAAAAAGGATGGAAGCTATTCGTCAGTCATACCTGATTTAACATATACTGGCAAGAGATTAGTCACCTTGTATAGAGAACTAAATTCTGATCATAGGTACTTTTGTTTTTCAGAAGATGATACGATATATATTTATGATGTGGAGTACGATAAGTGCCATGGCCCTCTTTTAAAGCCTGACATAATAGAAAATAAGCGCTATTTAAGGGCACCCATTTCTCGAGGTTTTCGCAATGAAAGTCACGATTTTGTGTTTTTTACGCAAGGAGTTAATCAGATTGTTTTAAGTAAAACGGGGGCAACCATAAATCTACCTAATAATAGTCCTTTTTCGTATCATATTTCTGGAGGATACTTGTATTATATCGGAGGGGCCGGTGAACCATCTATCATTTATGATAACAATCTAGAAGAACAACTGGTGGCTGATACAATTGTATTTGGAAATTTTTCACAACGCTACACTTTTGCTCAAAAAAATGGAAAAAGCTATAAAGTTGAAAATAAGATATCTAATGATTCTATAGACAATGAGCATATAGAGGAATTGATAATTAAAGAGGTCTCGAGTTCATTGAAGTGGGAATCATATGGCTACACCTACCACGAAAGTGAATCTAACAGATGGATTGAGGATAATAATGGGGATATATTTTATTCCTTGAAGACGGGTGAAAGGGTTTCGCCGTTAATGGATAATATTCTTCTTTATCATGATGGAATTAAACAGTTTTTACTTGGTGATGAAACTTCGAAACTTAGGCAGCCGCATTTATCAATTACCAGATTTGGCGAAAGAAGAAATTTTCTATTTCAAGATAGCCTAGGGTTTTATATTCTGAATGATAGTAGTGAAATTGATACTCGTTATGAATTCAAGAAAGCGTATCGGGTGAATAATGATCTTCTTTGGGTAGAATACCAAAATGGACAGAAGGCACTTTTAGATAAGGATTTGGAAGTTGTTTTTGAGACAGAGGAAAATGTTGTTAGAGGACATAATGGAAATATGTATGTTTATCAATCGGATACATTGTATGGTCTTTTGGATTCATTGGGTAGTAGAATAACGCCACCGCTGAGTACTAGAGAGAATTTTTATGCATCTTCTGATTTAGATTGGGTCAAAATTCATCAAAATGAGAAATCATACCTCTACAATATAAGAACTAAGGCAAGGACAGAAGGATTAAGCAATGAGTTTAGATTTTCGGATAGGTATAAGGATGAGAAAGGAAGTAGTTTGATTTCGTCATATACCTATGGTGTTGATTCTAGCTACTTCTACAGGAAAGATGGTTCCATATTTGAAGTTTTACACAAATCAAGATCTAAATATTTTCAAGATGAAAGGTATAGATATGAAAGTAAAGAGATTTCCAAAAAAAATCATGTCTATGTTGATAATATGTACTCTGATACATTATTACAGTGCATTGGTTGTGATGATATTGATATAATAGATCTGGGCTACGACAATACAGTAGATTTTTTAATCTGCGATTATAGAAACAATCGCAAAGAATTATTCGATACCAGAGGTATGCGCTTGTTGCCAATGGGCATGTCACTAGTCAGAAATGCATCAGTAAATAATGAATTAAAATATTTCCCAAGAGTAATTGTTCTGCAAAACGGAAGAGTAGGAGTGTATGATATTGAAGAGAAAGAAATAATCATTCCTATAAAATATGCCTCAATACATAGACAGGGTGGTAATAAGCTGTCGCTTCGATATAAAGGAAAAAATCAGATAACTGACTTAAATGGCAAACCAATTAATACTGAGTTTTATTTTAAAACTTATGGAATAGGTAACGGAGATATCAGAGCACAATATGAAATGGAAGGTGTACACAAAAAAAGAGTGTATTCCGATGAGGATGACCCGAATATGGATCCTTGTGAAGGGAAAATTGTAGATGCCCCAAATTATTATTATAAAATACTAGACAACGAAGGTAAATCTAGATTTAGTAAGAAATACCTGAAGTATGATTACAGATCGGATGATATAATAAATGTGGAAGAATGGACAGGGAAGGATACTATTTATTATTGTATGAATATCAAAGGCCGCAAAAGAAAAACGACAAGCAAAGGTGTTACTTTTAAACCATTTCATAAAACCATAATTGAAAGAAAGGAAGGAAAGGACTATATGTTTTTCGATAAAAAATTGAGGCCAAAAACAAATCGAAAATTTAATGAGATACAGCATTTTGAGACTGAAAATGAAAGGCTGTTTTATATGGGTGTCGATAGTCTATTTACTTATGTATATAATGAGAAATTTAAAGAAACTATAAAACTAAAAGGAAACTACAGGGTGAGTCGTCATGGTAAATTGCGCTATTTATATCAGGGAGGTACAAATGCATTAATCATACTACTAGATGCAGATGGTAAACAAATTACAAAAGAACCGCTTATAATGCAAAGTGGGTATAGTCAAAACGGTATCATCAAATATAAAAAGGGAAATAAAAATGTATATTTTGATATGGTGAATGGAAGAAAATTTTGGGATTAATTTCATCGGGATTTATCAATTGTATTAAAATCGGCAGCAAATCAATGTTGAAGTTGATATTCTTAGTGCTCATTCGCGATATATATTAATATCTAAAATCAACTATCCCTCCCAACTACTAAATACAATAAACAAAATTCATACCTTAGCATTCTAAACAAAATATTACCAAACAGCTATGGAAACTGCTTTAGAAATACTAAAATATATACTGCCCGCTTTGATCGTTTTTGCAACGGTATATTACTTAATGAAACGATATTTGGATATGCAGTACAGTACTGAAGTACTAAGATTCAAACAATCGCAGGCAAAAAATACATTGCCAATAAAATTACAAGCTTATGAGCGACTTGCGATGTTTTGTGAACGGATATCACTTGACAATCTAAGTTACAGATTGAGTGGAGGTAGTATGGATGCCAAGACTATGGGAAACGCTATGTTAGTAGCGATACAACAAGAATATGAGCATAATATGAGTCAGCAAGTGTATGTGTCCGAAAAACTGTGGGAGATCATCACTTTGGCAAAGAATCAAATGCAGAATATAGTAACAACTGCATCTGGAGATCCTACAGTAGGTAATTCTCCAGCGGCATTGATACAGAAATGTATGGAAATACAGAATACAATGGGAGGCAGTCCAATCAAGACAGCAAAAAGTGCCATCAAGAAAGAGATTGATATCATAATGTAAATCATGAAAATGAACAGACAAATAAAGAATGTACTTCTTTTTATCCTTCTCGTTTCGACAGCATCATGTAGCAAACAAGTCTACACCGCGGACGTCGATACTAGCTATTATAGGATCAATTATAAAAATAAGTCAGACAAAGATTTAGACAAATTAATAGCTCCGTATAAGAGTCAGCTTGATGCTCAGATGAATGAAGTTATAGCTATCAATCCTGAAGAAATGTCTAAATCTAGACCCAGTTCTGTATTAGGGAATTGGTTTTCTGATGCATTATTAGAGGAAGCGATTAGGATCTATGGTGTCGATATTGATATGTCAATGCAGAACTACGGAGGGATAAGAATCCCGTCATTAAGTAAAGGTGATGTAACAGTGGGTAAGATATACGAGCTTATGCCATTTGATAATAAATTGGTATTGCTAGAATTAGATGGTCCCACGACTAAGAAGTTATTTGATAGAATAGCTGCAAAGGGAGGCTGGCCTATCAGCCACACATTATCTATGGATATTGATGGAGAAAAAGCGACGAATATAAAAATCAAAGGTGAGGATTTTGACATCAATAAAACATATACTGTTGCCTTAGCGGATTATGTTGCTGATGGAGGAGATGATTGTTTCTTTCTTGCAGATGGCAAACGAACGGATAATGATTTATTGATAAGAGATATCATAATCGACCATCTCAAGAATAAGTCAGATAGTGAAAAAGTAATCGTTCAGGATAAAACGATAAGAATCAAAACCCTAAAGTATTAAGCCATGAGAAGAAGAGACTTTATAGTTAGAACTACTTTATCAGGATTAGGCTTGGCATCAGGTTCGATTCCGTTTTCTGTTCTGGATGATCATGATATTACAAGGTTAACAATCTTACACACCAATGATGTGCATAGTAGGGTAGAGCCATTCCCGATGGATGGTAGCAGAAATGAAGGGCAAGGAGGAGTTTCCCGAAGAGCGACATTAGTTGAACGAATCAGGAATTCAGAAGACAATGTGCTGTTGTTTGATTGTGGAGACATTTTCCAAGGCACACCTTATTTTAATTTCTTTGGTGGAGAGTTAGAATTGAAACTCATGTCTGAGCTCAAGTATGATGCTTGTACGATAGGGAATCATGATTTTGATGGAGGCATTGATGGTTTACATGACCAGATGCCAAATGCAAATTTTCCTTTTTTGATTGCGAATTATGATTTTGAGAATACAATACTAAAAGATAAAACTAAACCGTACAAGATCTTTGTGCAAAATGGAATTAGAGTTGGCGTTTTTGGATTGGGGATAGAGTTGGCTGGATTAGTGCCGAAAGCACTGTACAAAGAAACGCAATACCATGATCCTATAGAAGTAGGTAATAAAATAAGCAAGCAGCTCCGATATGATGAGAAGTGTGATTTTGTGATCTGTTTATCTCATTTAGGATATAAATACAGAAACGATAAAGAAAAAGTCAGCGATGTTCATCTTGCAGAAAACACGGAAGAGATCGATATGATTCTCGGTGGACACACGCATACATTTATGAGTGAACCAGATATTCGAACTAACAAAAAAGGAGAAGAAGTAGTAATCAATCAAGCTGGTTGGGCAGGAATAATGTTAGGGAGATTAGATGTCTTCTTCGAGAAAAATAAAAAAGGTAAATGCGTAAGCTGCAAGAATACTTATGTAGTTTAATACTGTTTAATATAACTATAACAGACATTCGGTTGGGTGTAGCCGTTCTATATCAGAATATACCGTAGAAACATTTTAATGGCATTATTAGATAGATTAAAAAAAATAGATGGTTTAGTGGTAAGGAGCTTTATCGGTCCTTACCTACTGTCTTTTTTTATTGCCCAATTTGTTTTGGTCATGCAGTTTTTATGGAAGTATATTGATGATATATTAGGTAAGGGATTCTCTGTGATTGACCTCTTAGAACTGATTACATATTTTGGCATTACCCAGATATCCATGGCGCTGCCTATTGCCATATTATTGTCTTCGGTAATGGTCTTCGGTAATATGAGTGAGCGCTACGAGCTGTCGAGTATGAAGTCCGCTGGTGTATCACTGATTAGAGTTATGAGACCGGCGATTATATTGTCTTTGATGACAGCAGTATTATCATTGATTGCCTCCAATTACCTAAAACCACAGGCGAATTACCAATTTCAAAAACGATTAAGAATCATGAAGTCTCAGAAGCCTTCTCTTGCGATGGAGGCTAAGATATTTAATAGAGACTTCGGAGGCTATTCTATCAGAGTAAATGAAAAAACAGAAGAAGAGGAAATTACCGATGTTCTTATATACGACCATACAAGTACGGATAAGAGTTTGGTAAACCTAACCAAAGCCGAGAGTGGCAAAATGTACAATAGTGAAGATGGCAATCTATTCATTATGGAGCTAGAGAATGGAACGTCTTACCGAGAAATGAAGAGAGAGAGAAGGAAGGATGGTAAAGGAAAAAAATATCCTTTCATGAGGACTGATTTCAAGGAATGGAAGAAAGTCTTTGATATGAGCGAATTTGACACAGACGATGAAGATGGAATAAGCATAAATAGAAACAAAGAAGACATGCTTAATACATTCCAATTGTTAAGCGCTATTGATTCTGTAGATCAAAAGACTGCCAAACTTGTCGCTAGTGTGGCAAATGAACAAGAAGAAAAGACGAAGATGCTGCTGGCAGATAATAGTAAATCTAATGCGAATTATGGTGGAAAAGATGGTCAGAAAAAAAAGGAAGAACAAAGAAAGAAAGCGTTAAAATCTGAAAAAGTAAAGAAGGCTAAGAAAGCCGCCGCTGCAAAAAAGAAGAATACAATTAAGAAGCTCATAAATGGGCAAAAGGTAATGCCGAAAAAAACAATCAGAAAAGCATTGAAAAAAACGGTAGTCCAAAATCAAGTGGATACACTTTCTAACTATGCCTATTGGTACGAGACAATATCAAAAAAAGATAAAAATAATCTGCCCGTAAAAGCTGTGCAATCAAGTAGCCGCAGAAAAGATCTTCTAAGAAATGCAACGACTAATATTAAGTCGCTCTCATATACTCGAAATAAATATTTGCTGAGACTGAATCAACAATACAGTTTTGCTTTGATATGCATTGTGTTTTTATTCATCGGTGCACCGCTCGGTAGTATCATTAGGAAAGGAGGGTATGGCTACCCACTATTGTTTGCAATCCTATTTTATATGTTATTTATTATATCCACTATTATGGGAGAGAAACTGGTTCGAAGCGGCTCCATGGATCCAATATTAGCGGCTTGGTTTGCTAATCTACTAGTGCTTCCTGTTGCTATTTGGTTATCGATAAAAGCACTAAGAGATAGTAAGTTTGAATCTAATCGGTTATTTACATTTATTGGAAATTATATTGAAAAATTGAAGAAGGGGAACAAGATTGTAAAAAGTGTGAACTAGATAGCCAAAGTCTTAAGCAGAATAGGAAATACGATCATTTATAAAATACAGTTCCAATGATAGACGATATTGTAGCCCAGATAAAAAAGTGTAATATCTGTCAGGATTTACCTCTTGGGCCAAGACCAATTGTGACTGCCCATCCCAAAAGTAAAATTATCATTATAGGTCAAGCACCTGGAACAGCGGTACACAAGTCAGGAATTCCTTGGGATGATAAAAGTGGAAACAATCTTAGATCCTGGATGGATATTGACAAGGATGTATTTTATGATCCTGAAAAGATAGCAATCATACCGATGGGCTTTTGTTATCCGGGAAAAGGGAAGTCAGGTGATCTACCACCAAGGAAAGAATGCGCACCGCAGTGGCATGAAATGCTTGTCTCACAGCTCAAAGAAGTAGAATTAGTATTACTCGTAGGTAAGTATGCACAAGACTACTACCTAGGAAAAGAAAAGCACAGAACACTTACGGATACGGTTAGGAATTATAAAGATTACTTGCCTCGTTATTTTGTGCTTCCGCATCCTTCTCCAAGAAACAATATTTGGCAGGCAAAGAATGATTGGTTTAAAAAAGATGTGCTTCCAGAGTTGAAGGTAGTTGTTTCTGAAGTATTATGATTAAAGTCAAATCAATACATCTTTAAAACAAAAAAGACCAAATTTCGATTTTTCAAAATTTGGTCTTTTATATTAATTCGTATTATTTATACTTTAAAGTATCTCCAGTCCTGTCCACCTTCTATACTTAGAAGCGTATGGTAGATCAGTTTTATCACATTCTCTACATCATCTTTGTGACACATCTCTACAGTTGTATGCATGTATCTTAACGGAAGAGAGATTAATGCTGATGGTACACCACCGTTTGAATACGCAAATGCATCTGTATCTGTTCCTGTAGATCTACTACTTGCTGATCTTTGGAATGGAATCTCGTTTTGCTCTGCAACATCTATGATTTGATTCAATAGTTTATTGTGTACTGCAGGAGCATATGTTAGTGTTGGTCCTTCTCCGGCCTTTATATCGCCTTGTATTAGAGGTTTTACTAAAGGAGTGTTGGTGTCGTGACAAACATCCGTTACGATGGCTACATCAGGCTTGATGGTATCAGCGATCATTTGTGCACCTCTAAGTCCAATTTCTTCTTGTACCGCATTTACGATATACAGTGAGAAAGGAAGTTCATCCTTGTTTTCGCTGATCATTCTTGCCACTTCGGCGATACAGAATCCTCCAGCTCTATTGTCGAGCGCTCTTCCTACATAGAACTTATCATTCAATATCTCCATACCATCATCATAAGTAATTACACATCCTACGTGTACACCCATTTCGAGTACTTCCTTTTTATCTTTTGCACCTATGTCGATAAATATATTGTCGACTTTGGGATTAAGATCAGTAGCTGATTTTCCTCTTCTAGTATGAATTGCTGGCCAACCAAATACACCTCTGACGATTCCCGTTTTTGTGTGTATGTTTACTCGTTTTCCTGGAGCGATATGATGATCAGTTCCTCCATTTCTAATAACATGAATAAATCCTTTATCCGAAATGTGATTTACATACCAAGCAATCTCATCCGCATGTCCCTCTATGACTACTTTGTAATCTTTGCCTGGATTGATGATAGCATATGCAGTACCATAATTATCAAGGTGACATTCATCCACGTATGGCTTGATATATTCTAGCCACATTTTTTGGCCTTCTGTTTCAAAGCCAGTTGGCGAAGCATTGCTTAGATATTTACTTAAAAACTCTTCTGATTTTTTCGTTATGATAGACATTTTATATATTGTTTTATTCTGTAATTAGGGAGTGAGTATGTATTCTTTAATAAATTACTTAAAAATTAGAATCATACCACTCCTTTGGGTTTTTGCTCCATTGGCTAAGGACCTTAGCGTCAGATTCTGTTATATATTCTTCTTTTTGGGCTTCCTCTATTAATGTAGTATAGTTGCTTAATGTTGCAAATTTACAATTGGCCTTTTCAAAATTGTCTAATGCAACTTGAAACTCGTAGGTGAAAATAGCAAGAACTCCTACTACTTCATATCCTGCTTCTCTCAGGTCATTCACCGCATCAATGCTACTCCCTCCTGTTGATATAAGATCTTCAATAACTAGAATTTTACTTCCCTCAGGGATGTGTCCTTCTATTTTGTTTTGACGTCCATGTTTCTTTGCACTTGATCTAACATATGAAAATGATAGTTCAAGATGATCCGCTAATAATGCTCCATGAGCTATACCTGCAGTGGCTACACCTGACACATGATCAAATTCTCCAAAGTTTTTTGCTATGCTCGCAAACCCTTCCTTTATCTTAGTTCGTATAGGGGGATATGATAGCGTGACTCTGTTGTCACAATAGATAGGAGATTTAATTCCTGATGCCCAAGTGAATGGGTTTTGTGGGCTAAGTTTAATTGCGTTAATTTGCAATAACTTTTGGGCAATGATTTTATCTAATTCTTTCAATTATTCCAATTTTATTTATGGCTCGACAAATGTACGAAATCTATATAAATGAGACGAAGATTGTTTTACTTCCTTCGACAGAGATTAATGACTCCTTTATAAAGGACGAAAATAACATGGTTGTGCGATACACAGGTAAGGTGAATAGTCTTCTCAATTTTGTTGATATGTGTGAGAAAACGACGAAGCAAGAGTCAATTATAATTCATTCAATGGAGTATAAAAAGCTAAAGAATGACTTTATAGGTCTGTTTAAAGTCGTAGAAGCGGGGGGAGGTGTTGTTGTGAATGAACGAGATCAGATTCTAATGATCCATCGTAGGGGACACTGGGATTTGCCAAAAGGTAAATTGGAGGCTGGTGAAAAGAAGAAAGATGCTGCTATCAGAGAAGTAATAGAAGAGACAGGAATTGATGCAGTAGAAATCGTTGGGAAGAAATTGATAAAAACATATCACTCATTTGTCAATCGAAAAGGAGTTAGGTGTATTAAATTGTCACACTGGTATTTGATGAGAGGAAAACATCAGACACTTACACCACAAGTAGAGGAAGATATCGATGAATGCAGATGGATGACACTAGAGAGCTTCTATTCTAAAAAAAGAAAAGTATTTAGTAACATCCTATTAGTCCTAAACAAAGTACAAACAAGAAAAGTAAATAATGTCGAACAGTAAACTGAGCCTTGTCTTAAAGGGAGCCGCTATGGGAATAGCGGAAGTAATACCTGGAGTGTCGGGAGGAACTATTGCGTTTATCACAGGAATATATGAAGAGTTGATTAATACGATCAAATCTTTTGGACCTGAAGCATATAAAGGATTTAAAACGGGAGGACTAAAAGGACTTTGGGAAGCTGTCAATGGACCTTTTTTGGCTACCTTATTGGGCGGCATGGCAATTGGCATTCTCATAGGGATATTCGGAGTTACCTATTTACTAGAAACTTACCCAGAACCTTTATGGGGGTTTTTCTTTGGGTTGATAATAGCTTCTGCTATTGTTATCGGAAAAGAAATAAAGAATTGGAATTGGCAAAAAGTACTTGCGTTTATAATAGGTGTTGTAGTAGCATATGGAATTACAGTGATTTCGCCAGAGACAGGCTCCACTAATCCATTTTATGTTTTTATTGCGGGAATGATAGCGATATCTGCACTGATGCTACCTGGTATATCTGGTAGTTTTATTCTATTACTTATGGGGATGTATACTATCGTTATTCCCGCTGCAAAAAGTTTTGTCCAGAATCAAGATGCTGGAAGTTTTATATTACTTTCCATTTTTGCAACAGGATGCTTGGCTGGTTTGCTTGGCTTTTCTAGGGTGTTAAGTTGGTTGTTCAAATCTTATAAGGAGTTAAGTTTTGCTTTACTTACAGGGTTTTTAATTGGTGCTTTAAATAAAGTTTGGCCATGGAGAAATGTAAGCGAAATAATGAATAAAGATACTGGAGAAAGACTACAGGTCCTTGATTTAGTAAATTATTCTAAGCTTGATCAAGAGACAATAAAAGTCATTCAGGAAGTAAATGTATTCCCATCTAATTATATGATGAATGAACCCTTTGTTATTATAACAATTTTGTGTACTTTTGCGGGCTTTATTGGAGTTCTGATCTTGGAGAGAAGTCAAAAGGCTTAAATTTTAGCTTTTTTATCGATCTAGGAAACTTATTTTGATAAAAGCCAGTTGTTAATTATGCGCTTGATATATAGCGTATTATCTAACATGAATAATTAGAAATATTAAAAGTTAAATTAGACATATGATAATCATCAATGTAAAGGAAGAAGAGTCAATAGACAGAGCGCTTAAGAGATACAAAAGAAAGCATAGAAATGTGGGTATCGTTAAGCAACTTAGAAAAAGAAAACATTTTATCAAGCCTTCTGTGAGAAGAAGAGAAGAAATAATGGATGCTGCCTATAGACTCGAGAAATTCGGACCTAAATAATAAAAATAATATTTTATGGCAAAGAAATTTGACTACGGACAGGGGATTTATTACTTCAATATCCGTAATGGTGGACACAATAGTATCACCATTAAAAGAAAGGATAAAAACGATGCAGTAAATAGATTCTTGTCTTACAAGAGTCTTGGTAAAGACTGTGAGTGGCTAGGAAGATGGGAAGGTAAGAAGTTTGCCGATACTGGAATGCCTTCTGCAAAAAGTGCATAATCGTTCTATTCGATAAATACTAAAATTTAGATCATCACTGATGATCAGGATTTATAAAAAAAAAGACGCAACATCTGTTGTGTCTTTTTTTTTGTATTCATTTCTTTAAGTTGACTATTTTGGCTTTATACTGAAATGAGCTGGTAAATAACCAAAGAACTTCAGAGAAGTCCAACTACGTTAGGGAATCCAAATTTAATGTATGGCGACTTCAGAGAAGTAGGATAAACATCTAAAATTATATACATAGTTAGGGGTAAAAAAAAAGACTCGGCGTTAGCTAAGTCTTCTTTTTCCTATAAGTTATTTCTAATATTAGTCCTTATTTTTTCACCAAATAAGATATCTCTACTTTAAATCTTCTATCCAATCCGCCTAGTTGAGTTGCAGCTCTAGGTGAAATGACGAGCTTTATGTCATTAGTATATGTTCCATATGGAATTCTTCCAATAACCTTAACTCTTACCGATCTTTTTGAATTTGGATTGAATACGCTGATATATGAATCTATCATAGCTGATCCATGTAAACCAAAGACAGCTCCATTGTCAGGCAATGATTTATCCCAAAACGCAACATCAGTTTTCTTAATGGTTGTCATTCCTTTGCTGTATGAATGTCTTCCAAGGAGAGTAGGGTTGAAGTCCGACGGGAATGGTAGTTCTACGTTATTTAGGCTATCTTCACTCTCACTAATTTCTTCTGTAGTAGTCGACTCTAGCACGTTATCTATTGTTTTTACTGCTACATCAATTTTTGTATTGTTTACTTGCTCAAAATTTTCTTCTCCAAGTTCAGACTCAACTTCTACAACTTGTGGTAATTGACCATCAACTATTAACCATCCGATAAGAAGATCTTGATTTAGTGATAAATTATTATCTGATAATTTATTTCTTCTTCTTAAGTCATCAATCGGTTGATTGAAGTATACACGAGATATTCTGAAAATGTTATCCTTAGGCTGTGTTTTGTAATATACAGGGATATAATGTCCTTTGCTAATGTTATCAAGGTTCACCCCTTTATATAGTTGCCTGCCAGGAAGAGGGATTCTTAATTTTTGACCTAGAGGGATTGTAGAACCTTCTTGTAGATTATTGTAATCGTATATCTTAGCTACAGAAACTTTATATGCTCTAGATAACGAATATATTGTATGGCCTTTCTCTACTGTGTGTGTATAGTAGAACTCCGAATTTTCCCCAAGGTTTATATGGAGTTTGTCTCCATTTGTAAAAATAGCCTTCTGATTTGATTGTGAATGAATCAGATTAGTGCTACAAATTAGTAATATGATAAGTAATAATTTTTTCATTAAGGTATGTTTGTTTTGACTTGCAAATATATGTAAAATATTCGTAATGTGTAAGTGCTTGATATTCTGTGATTATATTCTATGGAAAGGATTGGTTTCTGTGTGTCTATTTCTCATTTATTCCTTACTTTCGTGACTCCTAATCAAATATTAAATTTAGACCATATGAAAAATATATCTGTCATTGGTGCAGGAACCATGGGCAACGGGATTGCTCACGTTTTTGCCATGAAAAACTATAAGGTAAATCTTATTGATATTTCACAAGCATCTCTCGATAAAGCGCTAGCCACTATAGAGAAGAATCTTAATAGAATGGTAGCAAAAGAGAAGATTACAGAAAGTGATAAAAATGCAACACTAACTAACATCACTACATATACAGAGATGAAAGAAGGTGTGTCAAATGCAGATCTTGTAGTTGAAGCAGCGACTGAGAATGTAGACCTGAAGTTGAAGATATTTAAGCAGATGGATGATAATGCTCCTGCGGATGCAATATTGGCAACCAATACCTCTAGTATAAGTATAACTAAGATTGCTTCAGTGACAAGTCGGCCAGATAAGGTAATTGGAATGCATTTCATGAATCCAGTACCTATTATGAAGTTGGTTGAGGTGATAAGAGGCTATGCGACTTCTGATACAGTATGTGACACTATCATGAAGTTATCGTCTGATATTGGTAAGGTGCCTACTGAGGTGAATGATTATCCAGGTTTTATTGCAAATAGAATATTGATGCCTATGATTAATGAGGCCATTTATTCTCTTTATGAAGGTGTAGCAGGGGTAGAAGAGATAGATACAGTGATGAAGCTAGGGATGGCACATCCAATGGGTCCATTACAGTTGGCTGATTTTATTGGTCTTGATGTATGTCTTTCTATTATGAGAGTATTATATGATGGATTTGGAAACCCCAAGTATGCTCCATGCCCATTATTAGTTAATATGGTTACGGCAGGTGAACTCGGTAGAAAATCAGGTGTAGGTTTTTATGATTATAGTGCCGGTGGGAAAGATTGGATCCTGTCACCTAAATTTAAAAAGTAAAAATATAATAAACAATAAAGTTCTTGGGTTAAAATAGTATTTATAACAATACATATTAATATAATCGATATATATAGTACTTTAGTGTTTCGAAAAATAAAGAGATGAGCAACAAGCAAGAGTTTTTAGACGAAATGTCAAGTGGGTATAGTTTTGAGGGAGAATCCATAATACTAGGTGCGTCCAAGTTAGGCGAGGAAGTTATGAAGGAGAGTTTCATCAGAATACCTCTGGAAACATTGAATAGACATGGGCTTATTGCAGGTGCTACAGGTACAGGTAAAACTAAAACGCTCCAAATAATAGCGGAACAACTTTCTGCGAAAGGAGTGCCATCTCTTGTAATGGATATTAAAGGCGATTTAAGTGGAATAGCCGTTCCGTCTGGCGGACACAAAAAGATAGACGAAAGACATGAGAAAATTGGTTTTCCTTTTATTTCGGATTCTAGTCCAGTAGAGTTTCTAACATTGTCTGATGAGCCAGGTGCTAGACTAAGAGCTACCGTCTCAGAATTTGGTCCAGTTCTATTTTCGAAAATTCTAGAACTTAATGATACGCAACAAAGTATCGTCTCTGTTATTTTTAAATTTTGTGATGACAATCAGCTTGCTCTTCTTGATCTAAAAGACATGAAAAAAGCACTTCAGTATGTTACTGGGGAAGGGAAAATCGCAATGCAAGAAGAATATGGTCGTATTTCAACTTCTTCTGTAGGAACGATCATGCGTAAAATAATCGAACTTGAACAACAAGGAGCTGAAGTTTTCTTTGGGGAACGTTCATTTGATGTTGATGATCTTTGTAAAGTAAATGAAGATGGAAAAGGTGTAATTTCAATCCTTAGATTGACCGATATACAAGATAAGCCAAAGTTGTTTTCAACGTTCATGTTACAAATACTAGCTGAGATTTATGCTAATTTTCCGGAAGAAGGAGATCTAGATAGACCTAAGCTTGCTATATTTATTGATGAAGCTCACCTTGTTTTTGACAAAGCTTCTGATGCTTTGATGGATCAAATAGAAGTGATCGTAAAGTTGATCAGATCAAAAGGTGTTGGGTTGTTTTTTGTAACCCAAAACCCAACAGATATTCCTGATGAAGTATTAAGTCAATTGGGGCTGAAAGTACAACATGCGCTAAGAGCATTTACCGCAAAGGATAGAAAAGCAATAAAATTGGCGGCTCAGAATTATCCAATTACACCTTTTTACAAGGTGGATCAATTGCTTACGGAGTTAGGTATTGGTGAAGCTTTGGTTTCAGCATTGGATAGTAAGGGGAGGCCTACACCACTGGCGCATACATACTTGCGTGCTCCACAATCACGAATGGACATTCTCGCGCCGAGAGAGATAGATGCAATACTAGATCAGTCGACGATTATGCGTAAGTATAATGAAGTAATTGACAGAGAAAGCGCATATGAAATTTTGACTGGGAAGATAGAAGACGCCCAATCAGAAGAAGCGCAAGAAAAACTAGAAGAGCAGAATAAGACAGCTAGGAAGACATCACGAAGAGGAGAGAAGAGTACTTTTGATAAGGTAGTGAACAGTACAACAACCCGACAAATAGGAAGAACAGTAGCAAGAGAAATTACTCGTGGATTGTTAGGTATTCTGGGGATCAAAACAACACGAAGAAGAAGTAGAAGAAGGACTGGTTGGTTCTAACTTTGATAAGTAATTGTCAGAAAAGACAATAATTAGGTTTTAAGTGATTTACAGTTTGTAATTAAAACTTAAACCAATACTTTTGCAACTTTTTTAAAGGATGATTCTTTTAAATATATACCCTAAATAGTTAATGTCTTCCAATTTGAATAACAGAAATCGTAATTTTTTAAGAGACGTATTTGCCGCACTCGCAATAGCTGTGATTTTAGTCGCAGGATACTTTTTGTATCAAGCATCATTAGTAACATCTGATTATCTTGATGATAGTGATGAAGAATTGGTAGATGTAGACTTTAATCGTGAGTTCAAATTTGGATTTGATACAGAAACGCATCATTTCGAAACATCGAGAATAAAGAATAATCAATTTGTAGGTGAGATTCTAACAGAGAATGGAATAAGCTATAATCAAGTAGCCAAACTTGAAGAAAAGGCAAAAGATATTTTTGATGTAAGGGATATAAGAGCTGGGAAAAGATTTCACCTTGTTAAAAAAGATAGCTGTAATGATACCGCTCTTGCTTTTATTTATGAGCCTAATCCTTTACGATATGTAGTCTATGACTTCAGGGATTCTGTAAAGGTAGATGTAGTAGAGAAAGACTACTCTATAATAGTAGAGACTGCGTCAGGGGAGATTAAATCTTCATTATGGCAGTCAATGACTGATCAAGGAATTAATCCAGGAGTAATTGATTTGATGGAGGATGCCTTAGCATCTTCAGTTTCATTTTATCACACCAAGAAAGGAGACAGATTCAAGGTTATATTCGAAAGAAAGTATATCGATGGTGAAGCTGTATCATTAGGTAAGATGCTGGGTGCGTATTATCAGAATAAGTATGGAGAGTATTATTCTGTATATTACGAAAATGATCTATATACCGGCTTTTATGATATGGAAGGTCGTCCAAGTAAAAAGACATTCTTGAAATCACCAATAAAAGGTAGTGCTCGTATTTCTTCCAGATACAATCTTAGAAGAATCCACCCGATTAAAAAGAGAAGGATTCCTCATTTAGGTACGGACTATGCTGCTCCTTATGGAACTCCGATTATGGCAGTCGCAGACGGTGTAATTACAAAGGCGACCTACAATAGGAATAATGGTAGATATGTCAAAATGCGTCATGACGGCACATATGAAACTCAATACCTGCATATGCAAAAATTTGCAAAAGGCATCAGGCCAGGCGTGAATGTAAGTCAAGGTGCAACCATAGGTTATGTTGGTTCTACTGGATTAGCTACGGGGCCTCATGTATGTTTCAGGTTTTGGAAGAATAGAAAACAGATCGATCATTTAAGAGAAAATTTTCCTCCTGCTGATCCTATGCCAGAAGATGAATTACCAGAATATTTTGAGTTGAGAGACAGTATTCGTACGATGTTAGATCAGATTCCTTTTGCGGGTGATTTAAAAATTGAATCAGAACCAGTTAAGGAATCGCTATAATTGTCCGATTAGTAACTCCAATTTGTTATTGTTTCCAAACTGAAGCCTTTAATACCTCTATAGTCATATATTGCATTTTACTCAGGAAGTCGTACAATCTGTACATGAAAAATTAGTCGATTTTATTCAATTTCTGATTCTTGAAAATAATAATAATATAATTTATGAAGTTGAAATTTTCACTATTGATGCTTATTTGCATTGTATCGAATCTTGCAATAAGTCAATCAACTTACAGTAGGGTTAAGTTTGATTTGTCTAAAGTAGATATCTTGGAACTGACCCAAATGGGACTTGAAACAGATCACGGTTTTATGATTCCGGGAGTACACTTTGTAAACGATTTTTCTCAAGAAGAAATAGCTAAAATCAATGCATCTAATATTGAGCATAGGATCTTAATTCCTGACTTAGCCACTTATTATAAAGAACAATCGGGTCAATCTAGTGCCAGAGAAGCTGGAGCATGTGGTGAAGATGAAGGAGATTTATATAATTATACTACACCACAGAATTATACCTATGGATCAATGGGTGGCTTTCATACTTTCGAAGAGATGTTAATTGTGCTAGATTCTATGAGGAGTAAGTATCCACATTTGATATCTGCAAAATCACCAATAGGAACTATAAAAACTTGGGAAAGTAATGATATATGGTGGTTGCGACTGTCTGATAATCCTGATATAGACGAAGAGGATGAGCCGGAAGCTCTATATACGGCACTTCACCATGCCCGCGAACCAAATGGTCTATCTCAGATGATTTTCTATCTATGGTATTTGCTAGAAAATTACGATACTGATGCTGAGATAAAGTATTTAGTTGACAATACAGAAATGTATTTTATTCCATGTGTAAACCCTGATGGTTACTTATATAATGAAGAAACGGATCCAGAGGGTGGTGGATTCTGGAGAAAAAATAGGCGGCCTGCAGAGAATGAAGATGAGATAGGTGTAGATTTGAATAGGAACTATGATTACTTCTGGGGAATTGATAATATCGGTAGCTCTCCTAATAGTACATCAAATACCTACAGAGGCCCTGAAGGATTTTCTGAACCTGAGACCCAAGCAGTAAGAGACTTTACGATAGACCATGAGATAATGATTGCGTTGAACTATCATACATTCGGGAATCTATTGATCCATCCATGGGGATATAGTGACCAGCCAACAGAGGAAGATTCTATCTTCAAGGCAATCGGAAATTCAATGGTAAAGAAAAATAAATTTACACTTGGAACCGGAACTGAAACGGTAGGGTATACCGTGAATGGTGATAGCGACGATTATATGTATGGAGAGGTCGGAGAGAAAAATAAAATATTCTCCTTAACACCGGAAGTAGGAGATTCTTTTTGGCCAGATTCTACTCAAATCGATGGATTTAACAAGTCATGTATGTTTCAGAATTTGGCGACTGCACACAGTTTGCTGAACCACTATGATGCTAGGATGATTGTACCCGAATTAGTGGAGGTTAAGGATGGTCAGTTTATATTGGATGTCACAAAATCTGGCTTCAAAGAAGGTGCTGCAACTGTAGAAATAATTTCGCAATCCCCGTATCTTATTTTTGACCAGTTTCTTATGAATTATGATCTAAAAATAGCTCAGCGTAAAATGGAGGTTATTCCTTTTGCCATAGCTGGTAATGCTCCACCTTTGGTTGATCTTTCGTTTGATGTGAAGGTTGATAATGGAGAAGTCGTTCTCATAGATTCTTACACGTTTACATATAGAAGAAGTATTAGCCAAGAGATTCTCTCTAATGATTTAAGTGATCCTTCAACATTGACAGATATTGGGAATTGGGCATTAACGGAAGATAGGTTTGTATCTGGTCCAACATCATTGACAGATTCTCCTGATGGCGATTATGAATCTAATATGATTAATATAGTTTCGATTACTGACGCTTTAGACCTTACCAATATAGAGATTGCTTCATTGGAGTTTAGCGCTCAGTGGGCGATCGAAGCAAATTATGATTATGTATTAGTTCAAGCCAGTGCTGATGGGGAGAACTGGACCTCATTATGTGGTCAATTTACAAGCATAGGGAGCGAAAATACCCATGGAACAACGGATCCTTTGATAGATGGTACCCAGGATGAATGGGTAGTGGAAGTAATGGACTTATCTGATTTTGCAGGGCAAGTTATCCAATTAAGAATGCTAATGAGGAGTGATGCTTATGTAGAATTAGACGGAATATATATCGACGACATTATAGTTGAAAGTAATGTGCTGGTTATTTCTGATGTAAATGAACTAGATGCCTCAGTACTTAATATTTATCCTGCTGTTAATGATGGACAGTTTGTTGTCGAAGTAGAAAGAATAAGTAATGACGTGTCGAAAGTTGAGATACTAAATGCTAGTGGACAATTGATTAATGTTTATTCAAATCTTGTTCAAGATAATGTGATCACTATTGATAATTTGAGTTCTGGCGTATATTTCGTTAAGTATACAAGTGGGGGGAAAAGTGTCACTAAAAGGATCAGTGTTATAAAATGATTTTAAAGTTGAATTAGATCCTTTCGCTTGAAAAGATCTAATTCATTGCTGCTATAGAGGATTTAAAGATGCTATTGATCATATCGATCTGAACGGTATGGTTACTTTGGCATTATTGCTAATAAAA
Source organism: uncultured Saprospiraceae bacterium (assembly GCA_938003955.1). Lineage (GTDB taxonomy): Bacteria > Bacteroidota > Bacteroidia > Chitinophagales > Saprospiraceae > CAJXUU01. The sequence goes on from CALKXE010000070.1 coordinate 46,111, forward strand.
TACTTCTTACTTTAAGTATTTTATTATCTTGACGATAGATTATTGACAACCATCAAATATAAATCAATATGAAATCTCGAATTCTCAACTTTCTTATTTTTACTTTTATTTGCACTATGATAGATGCCCAAATCGATTTACAATATCAGACTCCCAATGCTGATATTCTTTCCTTAGCTGATGCACCAATGCCACCATTAATCAGAATGAATGCAGATGGTACAAAAGCTATTTTATTATTTCGAAAAGCCTATAAATCTATCGATGAACTATCGGAAGAAGAGATGAGACTTGCTGGGCTAAGGATTAATCCCAAAACAAATATTTCAAGTAGAGCTAGATATTACTATGATATCAAGCATTATGATATGAAGTCAAAAAAGCAGTCTTCTATCAAAGGCTTGCCAACTAATGGGAAATTGACTAATATCAGTTGGTCTCCAGATGAAAATTACATAGCCTTTACCAATACGACAGAGTCCGGTGTAGAACTATGGTATATAGATCACAAAAAACAGGATGCAAAAAAGATTACAGACGCCAATCTAAACCTGAATATGAGGTCTGGGATGATGTGGATGAAAGATAGTAAATCACTGTTGGTGAAAATGCTGCCAAGTAATCGTCCAGCATTGATCAATACATCGCTTTCTATCCCAAGCGGGCCGACAGTGTCTGTAAATGAGATGGGACAAAAAGCTCAAAATAGAACATATCAAGATCTGCTTAAAGATGCAAACGATGAGAATAACTTTGAAGTCTTAGCTCAGTCTGAGATTCATATGGTCGGTCTTGATGGGAATTCTATCAAGTGGAAAGATGCTGGCATGTACTCATCCATGACAAGGTCTCCTGATGGTAATTATATTATCATAGGAGAAATCAATAGGCCCTTCTCTTACTTAGTAACATATGGAAGATTCCCGACCTCATATAATGTATATGATATCATCGGAAACTTAGTGAAGAATGTTGTGAATGTTCCATTGACAGAAGAGCTACCCAAGGGATTCATGAGTACTCGTAAAGGCATTAGGTCTATACAGTGGAGAGATGATAAACCTTCGACTTTAGTCTGGGCAGAAGCACTGGACGGTGGAGATCCTGCTAAGGAAGTAGATATGAGAGATGCTGTATATCAGTTAGAGGCGCCTTTTACTGGTGAGAAATCTCTGTTGACTAAGACTAAGCTTAGATTCAGTGGAATAGAGTGGGGGAATAATAACCTTGCCGTTATATATGATTATTGGTGGAATGATAGAACCTTGAGAATTAGCTTTTTTGATCCTTCTGATAATAAAAAGGAACAAACGCTCTATATTGAAAGAAACTATCAAGACAGATATAGTGATCCAGGAGACTTCGTAACGAAAAAGAATAAACTAGGAAAGTGGACGCTTGATATTGTTAATGAGGATCAGTTGTATCTGATCGGTGATGGGTTCTCTAAAGAAGGGAAACTACCATTCGTTGATCGGTATGATATCAGTGATAATAAGACTGAAAGAATATATAGAGCCAAAACTGGAGAGAAATTAGAGAGTATCTCAAGAATGATTGATTCAGAAAAAGGAATTGTACTTACTAGATTGGAATCTAAAAATGATTACCCGAACTTTTATTTCCGAAACCTAAAAACAGGTAAAGTAGAACCAGCCACTGAATTCGATAATCCTTTCAAAGCGATTCAGGATGTACATAAGGAGGTTATTAAATATAAGAGAGAAGATGGACTAGAACTATCCGCTACGTTATACCTTCCAGTAGGATATGATAAATCTAAGAAGGAAAAGATGCCGATGATCATGTGGGCATATCCAAGAGAATTCAAGGATAAAAGCAGTGCGAGTCAAGTAACCTCTAGTAGTAATGAATTTACATATCCGTACTACGGTTCACCTATTTATTGGGTCAATCGTGGATATGTAGTATTGGACGATGCAGCTTTCCCTATAATCGGAGAAGGGGATGATCAACCGAATGACGACTTCATTCCACAACTTGTGGGAAATGCAAAAGCTGCGATTGACGCAGTAGATGCAATGGGATATATCGATCGTAATAAAGTAGCCGTCGGTGGTCATTCTTACGGAGCCTTCATGACTGCAAATTTACTGACGCACTCTGACTTATTTGCAGCGGGTATAGCAAGATCAGGCGCTTATAACAGAACATTGACACCTTTTGGTTTCCAATCAGAAGAGAGAAGCTACTGGGAAGCACCAGATGTATATTATAATATGTCACCATTTATGCACTGTGATAAGATGAAGACACCATTGTTATTAATCCATGGCCAGGCTGATAATAATTCAGGTACGTACCCTATGCAAAGTGAGCGGTATTTTAATGCTCTCAAAGGGTTAGGTGCTCCGGTAAGACTTGTTATGCTACCAAAAGAAAGTCATGGTTATGCAGCTAGAGAAAGTATCATGCACATGCTATGGGAGCAGGATCAATGGTTGGAGAAGCATGTGAAGAATAGGGTATTGACACCTTGATTTTTGAAGTTGACTATTTTTTATCGTTTAAAGGATTCATGCACTGGTTTACCATCATTCAATTTTTCTATTTCAGTGATAATAACCTCTTTGAACTGTTTTGAATAAGCTCGCCTATTGTTAAAACCAGCTGCATCAAAAATTTGGGCAGTTGTATACGAGTATGTTGATGGCACATTAATTTTCCATTGGCCATCCTCTTTATGCATTATGACAGAATAATTAACGGTTTTCTGCCTTTTGAGAATATTCGATGGTGCAGATAGGGTTATAACTGCATTGTTTTGAGAAGGCACAGATACTTCTTTAATTTTTATTTTATCAGCTATTTCTGTATCTATGGTTAAGAAACTTCGTTCCATAAGACTGAGGAAAAATAGGTAGCCTTTTAGGTCTTTCGTATTTCGTGTTATATTATCAATATCCTTTTCTTGATTGTCACCACTGTCTAGATACATATATTTTGTATAAAGCATAGTTTCTAATTTACCTACGTTATTGCTAGTCTTATTAACATAATTAGCTGCATCTACATCCTTTTTCAATGCATTTTCTAGCATGTTTTTATAATATTCATGGCTTTCTTTATCCATGTTTGATACTAAAGAATCAGTGTTCCCAAGATTGTCTATGATTCTTTGGAGACTTGTTTTAATTTTTCTGTCTTCTAGATCACTTACAATTGGTATATCCATACTTGAATTATCTGTACTTACATTTTCCATGTGAGTAATCTTATCTAGGGTTAATTTTTCTAACCATGGTGATTTTGAACTCGTTAACGGAACAGTTCCTTCCTTACTATAAAGTATATTGTTGAAACTAGATTTGAGGTCAGATTTTGCAAATGAGGTAACCTCTGTAGGACTGTCACCGGAATAGAAGCCTACAGCCCAATATTTTTGACCCCATTTTTTCTGATCATTATCAATCGGAGTTTGGAATTGTATGGAGTCTTTGGATATCTCATCCACTTTAAGCACCACTTTCTTGTAATTATTAATTTTGAATTGATAATAATCTGTCTCTTTTGCGTTGTCTATAGCTGCATGGCGAGTTGTCACCATTTCCGTGTGCCTTTTCTGATTCCGATTGTCTCTATTGGTTTTTGATACTTTCCCAGATATTGAAATAAGACCGAATATGATGGGTATAGCTATAAAACCTAAAAAGGCATACCATGGAGTTTCAGATTTTCCGTGTTTGGCTGTTAACCTGTTAGATACTTGGTAGTTCATCATGTATGTTTGGCCTGCGGCTTCCATTACCCAATAGTTATCCAAAGGTAAAAATGGAATCCAAAGCATGTGTCCGACCTTTACTTTATGTGAAATTCTTCCATTCGGAGGACATCCTAAAGAAGCCGCTTCAGTTTGATCAAGTGTTTTTGTACTGATGTGATAATATCCGAATACCATAATCTTTATTTTTATTAATTGTAGTTGACTTAAAATTGATTGTATTGATTTCCCTTTCTTAATCCAACTAAATGAAGACACCAAATATAAATATACTAAATGACAATAATTTATGTTAACTATTATAGGTGCATTGCACGATGTCTCTTTTTAAATGTCAACATCATAAAGCGATTCTGCGATTCAAGCGATTCTAACGATTCAGCTTGAAAGTTGGTTGTTTAAATCAAATTTAATTATTAAAGAAAACGACAATTTTATGTTACATCACTGATGTCATTTGACTTAATATTAAGTTAGAAACAGCTACAATATCAGCTTTCTCATTGCCAACGCATTCTACAATAATATTATCGCCTTTATTAGAAGTAAGTAATATACCCATGACTCGTTGGTTGTTATTTGTAGAAAGACATCTATATAACATTCCATTAGTAAGTTTTTCATTGCTATTCACGACATCTGAATCGGTGATGGAGCTGATTCTATTTTCAAGATATTTGATGTGGTCATTGGTTTGTATTTCTCCTTTTTGAAAATTGGTGACTGTAACCACAATAGCATCCGGTTCCTCGGTTGGATATTTATTGTCTCTGGTGTAATTAAATGAATTTACATCATTGATAAACACTTTGGAGAATTCTTTTTCTTGGTTTTTGAAGGATCCAATAGAGGTGGTTAAGATTGCTTTTCTCAGTTCTTCTGTCAAAAGATGCTCCGGTCGGCCGCGATGAAAGCCTTTGATTACATAGGTCCTGTCTTCTTGTTTTATGATTAATATAAGCCTGTATCTTTTTTGTGGACTGTCATAATATTCGACATATAAAGCATTGGAATGATTATTATATATGACAGGTTGATCTCTATAGATTTTTCCTTCTCTTGCTGATATTGAGGAGGCTTTATAGTAATGTTTGATCGCATCAAAATCTGGCTCTAACTCTATCGAAATCGATCCCATTTTTAGTGGGATTTGGTATCCTATATAAGATTTCGCCTTTTTATAACTTAATGATACCCTCATAGATACGCCATATCCAATTTCCGTGTCATATATGCCTTTCTCTCCGACTAGATTAAGCAATGATGTTTCCTGACACCTGGTGATATTAAGTATTGCAAAACAAAAGAGGAGTAACATTAAAGAGTAATTTTGCATTGGTTTTTGAATTAGTGAATCTAAAGAAATGAAATTTCCTTTATGTGTTGTCTAGCTTAAAGTATATTTCTTACTTTTTAGGTCTAAAAGGATCAATTTCGACGAAACTATTCCGTTCTTGCAGTACAAACGTAATTATATCATGAAGCAAAATACTATACTTGTAAGCCTCTTAATATTTCTATTTACAGGTTTTTACACACAAGCACAATCTCTTAAGTCTGGTCCGATGTTAGGCTACAACACAATGCGTGAAGTTGGGGTTTGGATACAATTGAATGATAGAGGTTATGCAGCAATTAAATATTGGCCTAAAGAGGATAAGTCTGATGTTAAAATGTCTGAGACTTTCTACGTAGAGAATTTTAAGGCAAATACTGCGACGATAGCTTTAGGTCTATTGGAGCCAGGAACTCAATATGAATATGAAATAATTGTAAATGATAAAGAATCTGGCAAAATCTATGAGTTCGAAACTCAAAAACTTTGGCAATATAGAGAAGATCCACCTGAGTTTAGTTTTATAGCCGGGAGTTGTGTCTATATCAATGAAGAGAAATATGATAGACCGGGTAAGGGCTATGGCGGTAATTATTCAATATTTGAGCAAATTGCTGAAGAGGATGCTGATTTTATGGTTTGGTTAGGAGATAACACTTACCTCAGAGAAGCCGACTGGAATAGTCGTTCTGGAATTTATCATAGATATTCTCATTCTAGAGATGTGGATGAGATGCAACCGTTATTGTCGAAGATGCACCATTATGCAATCTGGGATGATCATGACTATGGGCCGAATGATAGTGATGGCACATATTGGGGCAAAGACATAACAAGGGAAGCATTTACTGATTTTTGGGCGAATCCCAATTATGGTGTAAATGGTTTGGAAGGTATTACAGGAACATTTACATGGAATGACTGTCAATTCTATATGCTTGATAATAGATGGGATCGTACACCGCAATCTAGCGAAGGTCAGATCCTTGGTGATGACCAACTAAGATGGTTAATCGATGCGTTAAGAACCAGTAAAGCAAGTTTTAATTTCATATGTGTTGGTGGTCAAGTAATAAATGATGTTGCCAAATTTGAGAATCATGCTGTATTCGGCGCAGAACGAAAAAAACTACTTCGTTTAATTGATGAATATGATATTCCTAATGTTGTATTTCTAAACGGTGATAGACACCACTCGGAGGTGAGCAGATATGAAACTCCAGATGGTCAAGTAATATGGGGAATCACCTCTAGTTCAATGACTGCAGGTGCTTATGATCATTCTGATGAGCCTAATAGTTTTAGATACAAAAAGTCTATGATAGGTGAGAATAATTACGCAGTGCTTTCTGTTTCTGGAAAACGTAAAGACAGAAAATTATCAGTTGAATTCAAAGATGTAAAAGGAAAGAAAATTAAAAAATACAAGCTAAAGGATTAAGATGAAAGTTGATCTTTGAGATGAAGATGCTGTAATAGCATGTGTGTATGTGATTATAGATCAAAGCAAATTTTGTACTTGCTTGTTATGTTTAAAACATATTTATTATCATAAATATATTTTATCATAATGTATCAGATTGTTTTATATCTTGCGCTTATAGCAAGACAAATATTCCCAAAAGATAACCCAATATGATCAAAATAGGTGTAATTAGAGAAGGTAAAGTGCCAGCTGATAGTAGAGTGCCATTAAACCCAACTCAAGCAAAAGAAGTATCGGATATGGGCGTTGACATAGTAGTGCAACCTTCTTTGGACCGATGTTTTTCAGATCAAGATTATAAGGATGTAGGCATTCGCTTACAGGAAGATTTATCCGATAGAGATGTATTAATTGGGGTCAAAGAAGTTCCGATAGATGATCTCATTAGTGGTAAAACATATTTCTTCTTCTCTCACACTATAAAAGAACAAGCTTACAATCAACCATTGTTAAAGCACATCGTTGACAATCAGATCAAATTGATTGACTACGAGGTAATCAAAAACGAAAACGGTGCTAGAGTAATAGCATTTGGTAAGTTCGCGGGAATGGTAGGTGCACACAATGCACTATGGACATACGGCCAAAGAACTAAGGAGTTTGATCTTCCAAGAATGAAAGATCTGTTTGATTATGAAGAAGCAAAGCAGATTTACAATAAAACTAAATTCCCAAATATCAAGATAGTATTAACGGGAACGGGTAGAGTAGCAAAAGGAGCCGCTATGGTTCTGGATGATATGGGTATAAAGAAAGTCAGTCCACTCGATTACATATCAAATGAATTCGATGAGCCGGTATACACTCAATTGAATAGTTTCTATTATACAAAAAGGAAGGATGGGAAAATGATTAATTATGCCCAAGACTTTTATGATAATCCTAATGAATATGATTCTGAGTTCGCTCACTTCTTACCAATGTCAGATATCATGATCAATGGTATTTATTGGGATAATGAAGCACCAGCATTTTTTACGCTAGATCAGATGAAGTCTGATAAATTCGGAATTAAAGTAATATCTGATGTGACATGCGATATCGCACCTGTATCTTCAATCCCATCTACAATCAAAGCATCTACGATAAAAGACCCAATTTTTGGTTTTGATCCGCAAACAGGAAAAGAAACAACTCCACATGGTGAGAACGTAGTAGATATGATGACTATTGATAACCTTCCAAACGAACTGCCAAGAGACGCTTCTACTGCATTCGGACAGATGTTTATTAAAAACGTATTGAATGAGCTTGGTAATCGTAAAAGTGAGTTGATCCAAAGAGCAACAGTAGCCGAATATGGAAACCTAGGTAAGCACTTCGAGTATTTGAGAGATTATCTAAATGGTAATAAGTAATTTTAATAGTTCTTCTTATTACTAAGGTTATAGGTAAGAATCTTCTTTCTCATCAATGCTCGACATTATGTATGCAATCGACGTATATCAGCTAAATTTCTGTTATCCCGCGTTCTATTTTATGAGTTCCTAAATTAATTAGGGACTATTTATGTAATTCACCAAATTCTTACGTCTATAAATTAAAGCATAAGTATAGAACTTATGTTTGCGTTTATACCTTACTTTTGATAGAATCAATTCTTATATTGGATTGGTGTTATTAATCGTACAAAATGATATGTATGAAATTCAGTAAATTATTATTTGGGATGTTGCTAATTTTTTCTTCTGTAGGTTTTTCTTCTTTCGATGTCTTTGACTACGACAAAGCGTGGAAACAAGTAGACAAGGCATTAGAAAATGGACTTCCTAAAACAGCATTAGAAAAAATAGATGAGATATACGATAGAGCGCTCACTGAGTCCAATGTCGAGCATCAAATAAAAGCAACCATATCTGGTGCTAAATTGACACTCGACACCAAAGAGCTAGGCTTAGAGGCTGTTGTGTCTTCATTGCAAAGTAGACTAGAAGCTTCAAAATCGCCAGTACGGCAGATACTTCATTCTATGACGGCTGAGCTGTTTCAGCAATACTATAGCAACCAATCTTATAAAATATCGCAAAGAACAAATCTAGAATCGTTCGAAACAGGAGATATAAGAACATGGGCTCCGAATAATTATAGAGACTTTATTACTGAACAGTATCTATTGTCAACAGATGAGATTACTAGACAGTACAAGACAGAAGACTACAAGAAACTATTAAACAATGAGAAGTCATCGCTGGAATTAAGACCAACTTTATATGACTTGTTAGTAGATAGAGCGATCAACTACTTTTCAACCAAAGATTACAATGCGATAACACCATCATTTAGTTTTGATTTAGATTCGGCAGAGTATTTAGCAAATGTTGATTCGTTTGTAAATATGAAAATTAGCTCTGAGGATAAAGATTCAAAGTTATTTAGAGCAATTAGATTATTTCAAGACCAGATAAAATATCAATCTACTTTTTCTGATCAAAAAGTGCTTTCATCTTATGATTTGAAGAGGCTCGATTTTGTTAAGAACTATGGTGTAATAGCTGATGTTGATTCTGTTTTTGAAAACGCTCTAACACAAGCCTCGACATACTATAAAGGAGCTAATTCTCATCCATTTAGAATTAGATTGGCTCAGACTTATGTCAATTCTGAAAGATACAAGGAAGCATTAGGATTATTGGGTAATTTGGATGACAATTCCCTGGAGGCCCATATCAAGGCGCAAAAACAAAACCTGATTAATTCTATTAATTTCAAAAGACTGTCATTACAGTCAGAACAAGTGGTTCCTTCCCAAAAGAACTTCTTAATTAATGTCACTTCTCGGAATCTCGAAACTGTTTATTTCAAATTATTGAAAGTTAACCAAAAGGATTTTAAGGATTTATTATCAAGTAAACGAGATGCTCAGTATAAGAAAATAGAATCATTTCCAATGCTAAAAACTTGGTCGAGATCAGGTGTCAAAGACGGTTATAAGCAATCTTCATATGAAGAGGTAATCGAAGGGCTTGATCATGGAATCTACATGGTCGTTTCAAGTAATAGTGATAAATTTAATCAGGGGAATTCAGCGTATCATTTTACAGCATTTTATGTTTCTGATCTAGCATATACCAGCTATGGACAGTTAGATGGTAAGAAACTCTTTGTAAGAAATAGATCGACAGGTAAGCCTGTTGCAGATGTGGATATTGAGGTTTTTACCAGAGATTATAATAGAAATAAAAGGAAGTATGAGCATAAGCTAATCCAAACGACCAAGTCAGGTAAGGATGGATGGGCAACTATAAATGGAGTAAAGAATAACTCATTTCAATATAAATTGACAAAAGGGGATGATACACTTAATCTTGAAGGATATGATTATTTCAATAAACCAGGAATTCCAAATCACAAAGGAGAGAGAACTGAAATCTTTCTAGATCGAGCGATATATAGACCTGGGCAGACAGTTCATTTTAAAACCTTATCACTTAATATTAATCAACATGGTCTTCCATCAATAAGCGAAGGGAAAAAGCTCAATGCTGTTCTCAGTGATGCCAACGGTCAAGAAGTAGAAAAACTAGAGGTAATATCAAATGATTTTGGTAGTGCTTCAGGGAGCTTTATCCTTCCTATAGGAAGATTAACAGGGGCCTTTTCTATCAATGTTGAACATGGTCGAAAAGGATTTCAAGTTGAAGAGTACAAGAGACCAAAGTTCGAGGTGGAAATCAATCCGCTCTCAGGTGAGTTGAGTCTAGGAGACATAATAGAAGTAAGTGGTCTGGCAACTGCTTTGTCGGGAAGTCCTATATCAGATGCAAAAGTCCAATATACCATAATGCGTCAGACTTATTATGGATGGTGGAGTTGGTATCGAAGAGTGCCGTCAAGTTCTGAAATGATAGAACAAGGTGTAGCGAAAACAGATCAGTCTGGTAAGTTTATGCTTGATTTTACTGCAGAAGCGGACACTAATATGAAGTTGGAGGATAATCCAACATATAGTTATCAGATATCAGTTGATATTACGGATCTATCAGGCGAAACAAGATCTGCTAGTGAAACGGTTTCTATATCAGCACTTCCGTATTCATATAGCATTGATATGGCTGAAGTAATCGATGTCAGAGATTTGGAATCTATCAAAGTCAAAGCGGTAACAGCCAATGATGTTTCTTTAAAGTCGAATGCTATTTTTAAAGTTATAGAGCTAAAACAACCAGACAATTGGAAAAGGAATAGAAGGTGGAACAGTCCTTCAAAACCTATATTCAATAGAGGAGAATTTGAAAAGAAAATAGATAGAATATCTTATAATAATCCATCAGCCTTAAGCGAATATGAAGACAAAGAAGTTGTCTTTGAAGGAAAGCTTGATGTTCCTGTTGATGGAGTCAATGTTAATGTCAGTAAATATGTAAAAGGAGGAAGAACTTATCGGATAGAAGTTGTTTCTGATGAAAAGTATAAGGGGACCAATATTATAACTAAAGACTACATCGCGGTTACTGATATTGCAGATAATAAGTATCCAACGTTAGAACTGCTCTATGTAAATCCCGAAACAAAGGTGGCCAAAGTCGGTGATAAGTATAATGTCAATCTAGGAACTCCTGATAAAGAATTGCAGGTCTATTACACATTCGTAAGAGATCAAGAAATTGTGTACAAAGGCATAGCTAACGTCGACAATAATTTTACAATATGCTATGAACCTACGGAAAAAGATAGGGGAGGGATTACGCTATTTTTAGATTATGTAAAGCATAATTACTATAAACGAGTACAACAAAACGTAAATCTTCCTTGGGATCATAAAAAGCTCAACGTAGAGTTAATAACAAAAAGAGATAAAGTATTACCAGGTTCGAAAGAAGAATGGACACTTAAAGTTTCAGGGCCGAATAAAGATAAAGCGATCGCTGAGGTTCTAGCAACTATGTATGATGCGAGTCTAGATCAATTTGTAGGACATGAGTTTATCTTTAATCCATATATTTCTCATTATGGATATTTGCAAAGTCAAGCTTTTGGCTTCGAATACGGACACACTGGTGAGCTCAATTATAGATGGAATAGAGTGCAAAGTGACCGTGTTGATTTTCCTGCCATACCAATGTTAAATGGTATTAATGTAGGATATAGTATGGGGTATGGACATGGTGGTCAATTTCGTACTATGTCTAGGTCAAGTATGAAAAGAGGATCAAGGCCCACTGCAAGTAATTCTGTTGCGGATGATGTTAGCGCAGCTTCTGCACCGATGGAAGAATCAGCTATGATGGATAATAATGTTGATTATGATACATATGAGGAGTCTGAAGGAGGCAAAAAAGAATCTGGTGGAGTTGAAAATGATGGAGGAAAATCAACTAAAGAAATAGCCATAAGGAAGAATCTAAACGAATCTGTATTCTTTTACCCAAACCTAAAGACTGATGCAGAGGGCAATCTACTGATTACGTTTACCATGAATGAAGCTCTAACTACATGGAAATTATTGACATTTGCTCATGATAAAGATCTAAGATTTGGGATGACATCGCATGAGGTAAAAACTCAGAAGGATATTATGATTTTGCCTAATGCTCCAAGATTTTTGAGAGAAGGAGATAGACTTATATTTCCTGCTACAGTTAGCAACTTATCTACTGCGGATGTTTCAGTAACGGCAGAATTAGAGCTTATAGATCCAGAAACAAACAATGTAATAAATGACCTATTTGGCTTGAAGCAAAATCAAACGGTAGTCAATGTTGCTAAAGGTGAATCTGCAAGAGTAGATTGGGAAATTAATGTTCCTGCAAATTATAAGAAGCTTGTCAAGTATCGAGTAACTGCAGCTGCGGGTGACCATACGGATGGAGAGGAGAATATACTACCAGTTGTAACAAACCAGATACTATTAACTGAAACAAAAGTGCTCTCTGTTAAAAAGCAAGAAAAGAAATCATTTGTATTTGATGCTTTATCTAACGGAAGTGCTAGTTCTCAACCACACAGATATACATTCGAATATACAAGTAATCCTATCTGGTATGCTGTGCAGGCATTGCCATATCTAATGGAGTATCCTCATCAATGTACAGAGCAAATATTCAATAGAATGTATGCGAATACAATGGCGAGTCATATCGCAAACGCTAATCCTAAAATCAAACAAGTCTTTGATCAATGGAGATCATTAGATTCGGATGCGTTATTAAGTAACCTGGAGAAGAATTCAGAATTGAAATCTGCCATCTTAGAAGAGACACCTTGGGTGCGTCAAGCAAAATCTGAAACAGAACAGAAAAAGAGAATTGCCCTTCTTTTTGACCTGAATAAAATGTCGAATGAAACGGTTGCTGTTCTAGAAGAACTTGGAAAGAGGCAAATGCCTAGTGGTGCATTTCCATGGTTTACAGGAGGTAGAGAGAATGTATACATTACACAGAACATAGTAGAGGGAATAGCTCATCTTCTTCACTTAGGAGTCATTACAGATCAAGATGGAAAGTACATGCAGATCGTAGATCGAGCATTTGTATATCTTGACGAACAATCAAAAGTGAGATACGATAGACTGAAAGAAAGAATTGCTAAGTACGGAGGTGACATTAATAAAGATCATCTTGATCAGTTATCAATTCATTACTTGTACATCAGAAGTTTCTTCAAAAATAGAAATGTTCAGCAAGCTTCTCAAACTGCATATGACTACTATTTTGGTCAATCTGAAAAGTATTGGTTAGGCAAAGGTTTATACCTAGAAGCAATGTTAGGGCTCGTACTGAATCGAAAGTCTTCTCAAGCTGCTGATGATATTGCTAAATCACTAAAAGAAAGATCATTCTATTCTGAGGAATTAGGTCGATATTGGAATCTAGGAAATGGATTTAATTGGTACGAATTGCCGATAGAGTCACATGCAATGATGATTGAGTTCTATACAGAAATGGAAGCGGAAGAAGATTTCGTAGAGGATATGAAAATCTGGTTGTTGAAAAACAAACAGACGAACCACTGGAAGACAACCAAGGCGACATCGGCAGCCATTTATTCTCTGCTTATACAAGGAGAAGATAGAGGCATGATATCGTGGATCGAAGAAAGTAATGAACCTGTGATCAGTTTAGGGAATACTAAGATTGATATTGCATCAGAAGGTGCCGAAGCCGGCACTGGATACTTCAAGAAGTCATGGAGTGCATCAGAGATCACATCTGACCTAGGACAGATATCGATCAAAAACAATAACGAATCTATCGCTTGGGGAGCAGCCTATTATCAATATTTCGAAGATCTCGATAAAGTCGATGATTTCCAAGAGACACCACTTCAAGTCACTAGGAGTCTATTTGTGGAAGAAATGACCGACAGCGGCCCTCAATTGGTGTCTACGGACAAGAACGGCGTCCACCCAGGAGACAGACTAATCGTGAGAATAGAAATCAAAGTCGACAGAAGTATGTCATATGTCCATCTTAAAGACATGAGGAGTAGTGGATTCGAACCAGAAAATGTACTGAGTGGCTACAGATGGAAAGGAGGCTTAGGTTATTACGAAAGTACTAGAGATCTAGCATCTCACTTCTTCATCAGCCAGTTGAACAAAGGGACTTATGTATTCGAATATCCTGTGAGAGCTGTGCACAAAGGAGATTTTAGTTCAGGGATTACAAGTATTCAGTGTATGTATGCTCCAGAGTTCACTAGCCATAGTAATGGTGGTAGAGTAGAAGTAAAATAATGTATGATGTGTATCACATTTACATATTGAAAGTATTGATAGAAATATAGAATTTGCCATGTTTAGAAACCTGTTTAGATATTTACTCGCTGGCCTCGTAACCGTGTTGCCATTTGCTATTATGGCGTGGTTGATTATGTATGTGGTCGGTATATTAAGTAAGTTTTTGAACGTACAGTCAGCGATTGTTGGATTGCTCATAATTATAGTTGGTCTGATTCCGCTTGGATATATCATGACATCCTACATGGGAAGTACAGCATGGCGTAGGGTAGAGAATGGGATCTTTAAGATTCCACTTTTTGGTCAAGTATACAAAGCCATCAAAGATATCGTAAAATCAATTGTCGGAACAGAGAATAAATTTACAGAACCCGTAATTGCTGAAATTAATGGGAATCTACATAAGATCGGTTTTGTAACCAACAAGGATGTCGCAGCACTCGTAGGTAATCATGAATTTGGACAAGAACCATCTACAAATATGTGTCTTGTTTATTTTCCAATGTCATTCAGTCTATCAGGCGATGTGTTCCTGGTTCCATATGATAAGCTGAAACCAGTGAAAACCAACGCAAAAAAAGTAATGCAGACGATTATATCTGGAGGAATTATAGAAATAGATAAATTAGAAGGCGTTATAGAGGTTGTGGAGGATGTTGTGACTGCTGTGAAATGAAATCTTGGAATCAAGATAAAAAGCAGGTGGTATTAAAGAACAAACTATGAGACTTTTCCTGCCAGAGCCATGATCCGAATATTCCCCTTTGGAGGGGGCTAGGGTGAGGAAGTCAACATTACTAAAAACGAAGTTTACAACAATCTTATTTACAATGCAAAAATCACGATAACTTCCTCCTCCTTATTCCTCCTCCCAAAGGAGGACATCAAGCGTCGAGGTAGTAGTCCACGTTTTACTGCTTTATTTTTGAATTCAATTATATATTTCACCTCGGATTGTATTTCTAGAAATGCTTATATCAAGTATTAATGACTTACTTACTGTTCTTTTTGATACCTATACGTTATTTATAATCTGATTATGAAAACCCCCATCAACATCACTAATTCATCTTGATCCGATTTTGAACTATTAGATAAGACTTATGTAAAACAAGAAGAGGCTGAAAATCAATGATTTACAACCTCTTTAGTAGCGGGGGCCAGACTTGAACTGACGTCCGCCAACTGGCGGATATGAGCACAAATGATTACCAGTATACTTTATGCTCGTTGATATAATTCCAGACAAATTGTCTCCCTTTACCCGATTTTAACTGTTTTTCCCTTTTCATTGCATCTTCTTTTGAGACATAGATTTCAGTGTAGGCAACAAACCATGGTCTATACCTAATTGTATATCCTTTTTTAGAAAGAGAGTTATGTGAATGAAATCTATTAACCAGATTGGAAGTATAGCCGATGTATATCTTATCGAACTTTAAAGAATACAAAACATAGACAGCAAATTCATCGTCCATATAGTTGATAATTATTTATAGTGATTGTTTTAAACGAAAAAAGACCGAATCATTTCTGATTCAGTCTTCTTAGTAGCGGGGGCCAGACTTGAACTGACGACCTTCGGGTTATGAGCCCGACGAGCTACCAACTGCTCCACCCCGCGATATATCTTTAAGTTATCTTGGTAAATAACTGATGTTTTATTTATTAGTTCCTTTGAACGGAGTGCAAAGATAGTTATACAATCAATAAAAGCAAACTTAATCTGATAAAAATATTGGGTTGATTCATAGCCGTTTCATAACTCATTAGATATCATAATTTTACATGGTAAATCATTTTTAATATTATGCTTTGCGTTATTAAATAACTGTGATGAAGAGACATTGCTTATTCATATGCCGTTAACTTGCAGCCTCTTCTTAATTGTTTATTTATTAATAATACTCCTTGGCATAAGCATAAGCCCTATAAAACAGTTCTTGATTCTAAGTAAATTCTGCACTACGCTGTATTAATAGACTCTAGATCGATCTGCTGGCCGGTCAAGCCTCTTAAATACGATATTAATTGTAATTCTTTGATATTCTTATGTTGATCATAATTATTTCATTAATAACACCAATTATGTTATCGTGCAGGTGTTATGATAAATATTGATTATGATATACTTATGATTGTGTTTTAGTTTATTTGCTAGATATTGTATTTATTCTTCTAAGCCATTATTCTGATCATTACTTATCTCGTTCCTAATTCGGTTTTCGAAATATGAAATTTGTTATTGAGCAAAGGCTTTTAATACCGAATAACAGATACCATGTTATGTTATAAAAATAGAAGTTATGAGAAGGACTCTGTATAATTAAATTTCAATTCTTACATTTACAGACAATGAGTCAAGATCAATCTACCAATTTCCAATTCCTTGATAAGGAATTCCCTATTCTCTTTAGTCTTACGTTAGGTGCGGAGTATAATCTATATCAAGATCCTAATGTCAGTCTATTTAAGTTGCGTCAATTCGTAGAGAAACTCTCGGATACACTGTTCAATGAACATAACTTGTATTTCCCTGAGCCTAATACTGTGGCAAAACGAATCAAAGAACTAGAATACAAAGGATACCGAAGTTGATCGAGGAGTTTCGGCAGAGTGTGTTGACGCAGGCTGTGACTGGGAAGTTGACGGAGGATTGGCGAGTTGGGAAGGAGTTGGGGGAATGGGAGGAGAAGGCCTTAAAAGATATTTGCTCATCAATTACAGATGGAGATCATCAAGCACCTCCGAAATCAGCGGAAGGAATACCTTTTTTAGTGATTTCGAATGTCAGCAATGGAACACTTGATATTTCTCGAGCGACTAGATTTGTTCCAATAGAATATTTTGAAAATCTTAAAGACTCTAGAAAACCAGATGAAAATACAATATTGTATACAGTTACCGGATCATTTGGAATT
>CALKXE010000071.1 GCA_938003955.1 uncultured Saprospiraceae bacterium
CGTTATCCTCAATTAAAAATTAAACAGTAAGATTATGAAATATGTATTTGCAACATTCCTTTTCTGGTTACCTTTTACCTCTCAGGCACAAACACCTATTAGCAAGGAAACAAAGGCAATGATGGCAGAAATGATGTTTACAATGAATAGAAATATTTTAATTCCAGATACATGTATTTATGAAGTGATTGATTACGACGAAAGCAACTATTTCGCCGAATTGGTTACGGGAAATGACATAGACGAATGTGTGAAATTAATAGAATCAACTGGCTCGTTGGAATTTGCTAAAGATTGGAAAAGGTTGTTTCTATTTTTCAAAGCTGACATAACAGAACACTTTAAGAACAATACAAAAAGGAAAATTGGGACCAAACTAATTGAATATAACCTCAGAAACAGTAAAGGAGAAGTTATAGAGCTTGCAGATAGTAATATCAGAAATTCTTCTGATTCTGAGATTGAACACAAAACACAAATTGGGTTCAAAGATGTTTCTATGGAAGGAATCACGGGAACTGCAAAATATGGCATTGAATTCCTTACAGGCTATGATAAAATTACACTAAGTGAAGAAGATATAGGAAATGAATTTACTCTTGACGATTGCCAATATAAACTACTGAACATCATTGGTAATATTCTAATCATTGAAACAGAGTGTGAAAAGGGTAGTAATTTAAAAGCAGTAAATTTCACATCAGACTCAAAAGTATTAGATAACTATTCTTGGGCCAAATTAAGTGAGATGAGCAGAGAAGACGAATCAATACAAATTGAAGGATGTTTCGGCTCTGGCACACAAACAGTTTCTAAACCATTTTATGAAATGTTGTTTAACAACCCAAAAATCAACCTTGAGAAATTTCTAGAATTAATAGATGAAAAGTTCTTTGACAAAGAGAGTCAAAAGACCAAAGTGGTGACCGTAAGGTCAGTTGCTTTTTTCGAAAACGAATTCTTAATATACACCCCTATTTATGAAACCAAGGAAGTAGAAATAAAATACTAAAAAGAGGATAATAATAGATATCAGATCATATCTCTTCTACGTCAAGAGACGCTTTATACAATCATCCGTGTGAAGTGAAATCATAAAACACAACCCAATACCACCATAAAATATTAATCTATGACAACAAAGATATTATCGCTAGTTATTATATCCATCATGTTATTATCGTGTGGAGATGACGATGTCTATATTAGATAAAACCTGAATTATAAAACAAGATAAAACAGTAAACCATCGAAATATGCAAACTTATAATAAGATTTTACGGGGCAAATCTACTTTAATGAAATATTTGACCTGTACCACTTTATGTTTATTATTCCTGATTAATGATTCCGTTGCACAAGGATACCAATGGACTCAAAAGGCTGACTTTGCAGGAGGTATTGAAAGAAATAATGCAGTAGGTTTTTCTATTGACGGAAAAGGATATGTCGGTACAGGATTTTTTAATAAAAAAGACTTTTGGGAATACGATCCGTCAACTGATGCTTGGACACAAAAAGCAGATTTACCTGGTGTTGGAAGATTTTCTGCTGTGGGCTTCGCTATCAATGGTAAAGGATACATCGGGACAGGCAATAATTCAAGTGGTTCAGGTAATTCTCCATTAAAAGACTTTTGGGAATACGATCCTACTACTGATACATGGACGCAAAAAGCTGATTTTGGTGGTTCGCCACGAGGTAGTGCTGTTGGTTTTTCTATAGATGATAAAGGCTATGTCGGTACTGGCACAGATGCAGGAAAAATAGATTTTTGGGAGTATAACCCTAATCTAGATACTTGGACGCAAAAAGCTGATTTCGAAGGTTCGCCACGGGGTGGTGCTGTCGGGTTTTCAATAGATAATAAGGGGTATGTCGGTACCGGTAGGGATAACTCATTCTCTTTGGTTAATGATTTTTGGGAATATGATCCTATTACGGATACTTGGACAAGGAAAGCTGATTTTAAAGGTTCACCTAGGTTTTTTGCCATGGGCTTTTCAATAGGAGATAAAGGCTATGTAGGGACTGGTAATTCTACTTCGTCGGTTGGTGGAGAAACAAGCGATTTTTGGAAATATGACCCCATAACTGACGAGTGGATTGAAATTATTGATTTTGAAGGAGAGGTAAGAGATAGAACTATTGGGTTTTCCATTGGTAATAAAGGCTATGTAGGTACGGGGTTTCATAATAACGGTCCTGGGCCAATAGAATATACTGATTTTTGGGAATTATCTAAATTATGCGCTGTCCTAAATTCTTCAAGTACAGTTGAAGTTTGTGTAGGTGGATCTATAACAATTAATGATGAACTCTTTGATACGGCGGGTGATTTTCAACAAGAGCTAATTTCATCTCAAGGATGTGATAGTACTGTTAATATTACAATTAATTTAGTCGATTTTTTTCAAACAGAAGAATCTTATATATTATGCCAAGACGAATCAATTACTCTCAATGGTGAGCTTTTTAATACAGCAGGTGATTTTCAACAAGAGCTAATTTCATCTCAAGGATGTGATAGTACGGTCAACATTACGATTAATCTAGTTGAGAATTTTCAAACAGAAGAGCCTTATACATTATGTCAAGGCGAATCCATTACAATCAACGGTGAACTCTTCGATACGGCAGGTGATTTTCAACAGGATCTAAGCTCAATTCAAGGATGTGATAGCATCGTCAACATTACAATCAATCTAGTTGATTATTTTCAAACAGAAGAATCTTATACATTATGCCAAGACGAATCCATTACAATTAATGGTGAACTCTTCGATACTGCAGGTAACTTTCAACAAGATCTAATTTCATCTCAAGGATGTGATAGTACTGTTAATATTACCATCAATCTAGTTGATAATTTTCAAGCAGAAGAATCGTACACATTATGCGAAGACGAATCTATTATAATCAACGGAGAACTCTTCGATACTGCAGGTAGCTTTCAACAAGATCTAAGCTCATTGCAAGGATGTGATAGCATTGTCTACATTACTATATTGTCTACATCATCCGCCTATTATATACCAAATGTATTCAATCCTAAGTCTAGTAATAGCAATAATTTGTTTGAACCTTTTTATGGGAATGTTGACCAAATATTCGAGATGTCAATTTATGATAGGTGGGGAAATCTAGTTTTTTCAGATAAAAATCAAGCTTGGAACGGGAAATTTAATGATGAATTTGTAGAGCAAGGTGTATACGTGTACATTATTTCGGTCGATGATAAATGTATTCCCAATTCTGTAGTTGGTAATATTACGATAATAGAATAATTATCGCTACCACATAAATAGAAGAATATCTTTGAAGATAAAAATTTAGTATAAAAACACTTACAGCTATTTGGAAAAGCTCACGGGTCGAGCAACATGAAAGCGGAAAATATAATATCCAGTATTATATTTCAAAGAATGAAAATGATGAATCTGTGAATGAGTTTAGAACTTTGATGAAAATTATTGACAATGGGACGAGTAAATAGTTAGTATATGTACCTTACTTACATCCGTTGAGTTAAACTAAAGCATAAAAACCAACACCTCAATAGAGCATTAAGCTATTATCGCTAGTTATTAGTTCTATCATGTGATTATCGTGTGGAGATGACGATGTCAATATGCTAATTGACGAGGTGAAAACAATAATTTGAAACTGCATGGATGTCATATGGTATTATATCGAGGTTTTGATTTTCGAAAAAAGTACAATTTTATTGTTTGACTAATAATCTTTTTTTCTGATTAACTGTTGTCACACTAGTGTCCTATTT